>JBATPG010000001.1:0-5225 GCA_049291335.1 Saccharimonadales bacterium (SeqCode)
CGCCTGGTTTGAGTGCAATTACGGGGTGGTCAAGCGGTATGCCGGCAATAGGCTTGAAGCCGTTTAGCGCAGCCCATTCTCCGTGAGGCATTGCTTTATATGGGCCATCAAAGTAGCGTTCAACATCTTCTTTGTCGAAGGGGTTGTAGATAGTCCGTTCGTTAGCGGGTTCTATTCGGTAAAAATAATAGCCAAGCGTTACGTCTAGACTGGCGTGACTAACATGCGTGTCATTGAACGGATGACAAACAATATGGTCGTCTGCAATGGCTTGGCGAATTTGTGTGTTACTAAACACGCTCATATAAAGCGTCCCCTCAATTTATTCGTAAAAACGTAAGGCCCCCAACCTGCTCTTACGTTCTATTTTACGGGTAAACAGTGGACTACCGCAATACATATCCTACAATTTTACAACCGCACTATTTTTCGAGTGCGGTTGTAAGGTCTAAATAGTCTAAGCGCTATTGTAGAAAAGTGCTAAGCGTTGACGTCTACGTTAATGCTAGGCCCCATAGTTGTTGCTAGGTGGATTGCCTTAATGTAGTTGCCCTTTAGGTTTTGAGGCTTGTTGCTCTTTACACTGTCCATAACGGCTTTAGCGTTTTGGCCAAGTTTTTCACGGCCGAAGCTTACTTTACCAATAGCAAGGTGCACAATTCCGGTGCTGTCGACGCGGTATTCGACACGACCTGCCTTGGCTTCTTGTAGAGCCTTGGCAACATCGGTGGTAACAGTGCCGCTCTTAGGATTTGGCATAAGACCACGTGGGCCAAGCAAACGAGCGTACTTACCAAGTTTTGCCATGTTGGTCGGTGTAGAAATAAGCGTGTCAAAGTTTATTACACCCTTGTCGAGTTCTTTGGATATAACTTCTACGCCCTGAAGGTCTGCGCCTTCGGCTTTTTCGTCTGCAAACACAGCAACGCGAACAACCTTACCGGTTCCTGCAGGTAGCACAAGGCTGCTGCGGATGTTCTGGTCGGCTTGTCGTGGGTCTACGCCTAGGTTGATGTGTAGTTCGACTGTAGCGTCAAATTTAACCGGGCTAGTCTTTGTTGCAAGATCTAGCGCTTCGTTAAGCGCGTACACTTTACCAGCTTCTAGGTGCTCAGCAGCCTTGCGGAAGCCTTTGCTGCGTCGTTCTAGGCGACTACGAGTTGGGGTAACTGGTGGGCGTGGCTTTGCCTGGGCTTCAGCAGCTTCTTCGTCTCGGTGTTTTTGGTGCTCGATTTTCTCGGCCTTAGCTTCTGCTTCTTCAAGACCTTTTGCACTGCGCTTACCGGCTTTAGCCAGCTTAACTTCTTTTTCTTCTGCAGTCTCGGTTGCTTCGACTGCTTCTGCTACTGCAGCGGGCTTGTCGGCTGCTTTAATAGCTGCAGTGATCTCTGCCACAGTGTTCTTTGCGGTTAGTTCTAGGTTTAAGGCTTTTGCCTCGTCTAGTAACTCTGCTTTACTCTTTGCCATTATAAAACTCCTTTCGTGGTGCTATCGGCGTTTTTCGCCTCCCACAAATTAATTAATCAAATATTTCTTAACAATCGCCTGTCAAATTGTCCATACCAGTTGGAATGATGACAACATCTTTGCGCCGTCCTGTTCTAGTGAAGCCGTCGAGCGTCCTATCAACAACTTTTCCTGAATCTACCATATCACTAGCAATCATTAGGCTCAGTATTTCTGATGCGAGTGGGGATGATGCTATAACGGCTTCTAATTGTCGAACATCATTAAGGCTTTCATTTGCCATTTTTTAGGCCTCGATCTCTACGCCCATACTGCGGGCTGTGCCGGCTACCATTTTTTTAATGGCTTCAACGTCGTCGGCGTTCATGTCGTGTGCTTTTTCTTCGGCAATGCGTTGCAAGTCGGCCTGGCTAAGTTTTTTAGCGACTTTTTCGCTGTTTGGCTTGCCTGAACCTTTTTGTACACCAATAGCCGCACGGATACGGTCGTCTGTAGGTTCGCCTACAACACGAAACGCCATGGTGCGGTCGTCGTAAATAGTAATGTGAGCGGTAACTGTTTTACCTTGCATGTCTTTGGTAGCGTCGTTAAATGGCTGGATAAAATCCATCATGTTAACTCCGTACTGACCAAGCGTGCTACCCACTGGAGGCGCGGCAGAAGCCTGTCCGCCTTTGATCTTCATTTTTAAGTTTGCTTTGACAACTTTGGCCATAGCTAATAGTCCTTTCTTCGAACGTTCGGGATCACCTACTAGTTCTCCTACCTTATGTTAGTAGTGCGTAACAGATTGATTATACTACTTTTACCTCGCAAAGTCTAGGCGCTTGAGCAAGGCTATTTATACGCGCGAGAAACTAACGTTCTGTTCTACTTCTAAAGTTAAGGGGTTGGCAAATACAGGCCTTATTTGTGAGTGATATTCTCTGCCTCTATGTAAAGTACGACCAAGGGTAATGTGTACCTTCTCGTCCACGTCAGTTACATCACCAGTTACAGGCCCACTATGCCATTTTTCAGTCAGCGCTCGTAAATAAGAGCTCACGCGTTCCTTTTTAAAAGATTGGCCAACGAGTGGCGTAATTGTGATGGTTCCTCTTTGCAGTTCCGCTGCAATTCTTAGCACAATATCGTTTTTCTCGCCGGATCTATAGCTTTTTTCTTCTTGCAGTTCTCTGTTTTCTGCGTCAATTTCGTCAAAAATTGCATCGTCTATGCCTATGTTCACTGCGTTCTTTATGCGGTCACTCTGTATTGTCGACTTAAAGTTTTCGACATTCAATAGCTCTCTGCGTTCACGCGTAAGGCTTTCGCTTGCTGCAACTAAAGAATTCCATGCAAGGCGGTTGTTGGTTAATTCTACAAATGCAGGAATAACAATTTCGTCTATTTCAGTACGTGGCGTCCACAACTCTGGAAGTGCAAAAGTAGGTACAGTTTCGATAGCCATAAGAACTCCTTAATTAGTTATTATAGCACAAATCGCTAGAAATAGCTATATGGAATATTTGTTTTGCAATTCTGCAGTAGTAATTGCTTTGAGCGCTACGAAAATACTAGCAGAGGCTTTTCAAAATACTACCTAATTGTTAGGCATGTTTTGCGTTTTGATGAGCGTTCGGCTAGATATGCACTATATCTGAACTGATTCTAGGCTGTGTGATAAAACGAGGGCTTGTAACGTAAGGTGACCGTTAAGCACTTTAAGCTCATGAGGGGCTTGTTCACCCGTTGCAACTAAACGCGCAGATTCTGACACAAAAGCGTCGAGATGTGCTCTGTCAGGGAAATCTGCAGGAAGACTCCGCGCACCCATAAGAGGATTGCTTCGATAGACGTCATTTCTTTCAAACCTATTAGGGCTGACAGGCTTGGTGATAATAAGCTCTGGAAGACATCTTTCAATATACAGCGATGCTCCTAGGGCACTGCGTCGGCCTGCCTCAGCAAGCTGCTCTTCCACGGTGCCTTGTTCGGCTCCAAACACAAACCGCATAATTCCTACCCGAGCATCTGCCCTGCCAGTAGGTATTATGATAGCTCGTTGAGTGCATCGTTCTAGCGGTGAAGTCATATGTAACTAGGAGTTATACGCGTTTTACTTGCAGGCTGTCAAGCTCGACAGGAGTTTCGCGGCCAAACATGTTAACAAGTACTTTAAGCTTACCTTTTTGGGCGTCAATTTCGTTAATACTGCCGTCGAAGCCTTTGAAAGGACCGTCGATAATGTTTACGACATCGCCAAGGTTGTAGTCTATCTTGTGCTTAGGCTGGTCAAGGCCCATTCGCTTTTGAATTTTCTCAATTTCGTCTGGGTCAACTGGGGTCGGTTCTATGCCGGTGCCGACAAAGCCGGTTACAGACGGGGTATTGCGTACAATGTACCAGGCGTCTTCGGTAAGTTTCATTTGAACTAGTACATAGCCCTGAAAAATGCGCTTTTCAACTATTTTGCGCTTGCCGTTCTTAATCTCAATCTGCTTTTCTTTAGGTACTAAAGCCTGAAAAATTTTATCTTTCATGTCAAGTGAATTAGCACGTTGCTGAATGCTTTGTGCTACTTTTTCTTCGTAGCCACTGTAGGTGTGGATGGCGTACCATTGCTTGCTCGTGTCGTATCGTTTAACGCTGCTCATATGTAAACTCCTGTTTCTATTGTTCTAATTAAGAATTACTTGTCTAAATAATTTGTCTAGGCCGTAGTCAACTATTGCAATCAATAGACCAAAGACAATAGAGAATATAATTACTGCGGTTGTTAAACGACGGCTTTCGCGGAAGGTAGGCCATGTAACTAGCTTTAGCTCACCCCAACTGTCTTTAACATACTTAAGGCCGAGCATTTTGCCAATAAAGCGAACGAATCGTAGGCGCGAAAACCAGCGCAAACCGTGACCGATGTGTTTTAGCGGGAACCGGTGACTAAGCCAGGCAAGGCCCCTGCCGATCATCTTGATAGGCCATAGAAAACCAGCAAAAAATGCTCTAACTAAACTCTCGTCACCTGCTTTAGCCTGTTTTGACTTTGCTTTTTTAGCCACAGTATCTCCTTATGGTCCCACCAGGACTACATACAATTAAAAAGGCCTATTAAAAAAGCCTACGTTAATGGTAGGCAATATGTGTCAAGCATACCGCACCTACAGGGGTAAGTCAATACGCTAATTACTGTTACCAATCTGGTATAGTAGACGTATGCAAATGTGGTACCTCGCGTGGGTGGCAGCACTCGCGTTCGAAGCGCTTATAATCTGGACAAGCTTTATGCGACTCTACGAACGTCGTTTATTTCGATGGCTCGTTGTGGGTTTGGCCGTTTTTGCCACTACGGCAACTACTATAGCTACCCTTAGTATCGACTGGCGGGTTTGGTTGCTCGTAAGCTTTATTTCGCTGTACAGAATACTAAACCTGGTGCGGCTTGGTGTTCGTCGGCTTCAGGTTGACCGATTACGCAGACAGTCTACCTCGGCGTTTACCATGTTACTGTTGTTTCAAATCCTGGCCTTGGGTCTAAGCTTACTGGGCGTTTTAACAAGTTTCGACACCCTGCTGGCACTAATTGTAGCTATACAGGTGCTAACAGCAGTAGTATTGCTAAGGTCATCCTTTATAACCTGGCGACGGACGGCGTTTCCTAAAAACGTTCCATTTCTGTCTGATAGTGAGCTACCAAGCATTAGTGTGCTAGTGCCTGCTCGAAACGAAACAGATGCATTGCTACAGTGCCTAAACTCGCTTACTGCGTCAACCTACCC
>JBATPG010000002.1:0-15305 GCA_049291335.1 Saccharimonadales bacterium (SeqCode)
CGCCCCAGACGGCCGCAAAATGAGCAAAAGCTGGGGTAACACAATTACTCCCGACGAGATTATTTCGGAGGGCTACGGTGCCGACGCCATACGCGTTATGGAGTTGTTTATAGGCCCGTGGAACCAAAAAGCCAACTGGAGTGTCGAAGGCATGGGCGGGTGCTACCGATTCTTGCAACGCATATGGACGTTAACTCAAGAGTACCAAGACAGTGCAGAAACTGAGACTATCGAAGCGCTAGAGGTGGCGTTACTTAAGTCGACCCATCAAACAACCCATAAAGTTAGCAAAGACATTGCCGAATTGGGCTTTAACACGGCAATCGCTGCTCTGATGGAACACGTGAACGAACTCTACAAGCTTAAAAGCGAATACGGGTTTGCAGACAAACAGCAATGGGGTGTTACGATTGCGATATTGTTGCAACTACTAGCGCCGTTTGCCCCACACATAACCGACGAGCTATGGGAACAACTTGGAAAAACAGAGTCTATTCACGCCAGTGATTGGCCAACGCACGACGACAAATACCTCGTTAGTGACGTGATGACAATCGCGATTCAGGTAAACGGCAAGCTGCGAGGCGAACTTGAAACCGCAAGTGATAGTTCACAAGATGCTATAGTTGCCGCAGCGCAAGCAGACGCAAAAGTTGCCAGTCATCTTACTGGCAAAACCATTCGTAAAACCATTTATGTACCCGGTAAAATAGTCAACTTCGTAGCGAACTAATTGCTAAAGGCAAATTATTTAGGCTAGTACTGAGCAATTTTGACAATTACATATAAAACACAATAATGCAGTTTAGCCAAATATAATGCATAGAATCGTTGAGTTTTGATCTTAAACAGGGTATACTGGAAGAAATTAATCTAAACCAAACTCTAGAGGAGTTAGTACATATATGGGTAAACCAAAGAAACGAACCAGCCCCCGTAAGACCGGTACACGTCGAAGCCACTTAGTGCTTAAGCTTGCACGTGCAGTGAACAAGAAGTCACCTGTTAAGGTCTACACGACCCGTCGTGAAAGCGGCAAAAAGCTAACAGCAGCTACTAAATAGTAGTGGTTGCTTAAGAGGTAACCTATGGCAAGTAATCGCCATTTAGGACGAATTGTAGCGTTACAGACTCTGTATGAGAAAGACTTCAGAGATGAGTCAAACGATGCCTCTTTTGACCTAGACGAAGTACTTGTTCGCAACATATCGCGCTACGAATCAACGGTAGACGACAAAGACTTTATTGTGCAACTTGTACAGGGCGTTGTTGCGCACACCGAAGAGCTCGACGCCGAGCTTGGCCCTATGGCACCAGAATGGCCACTTGACCAAATTGCCCGAATGGACCGTGTAGTGTTACGAATTGGTTTGTATGAACTACGCTTTAACACCGACATACCACCAAAGGTAGTTATTAACGAAGCGGTAGAACTAGCCAAGGCCTTTGGCGGCGACAACTCTAGTAAATTTATTAACGGTGTACTGGGCACTGCCCTTACTAAGGGAGATAAAGAAGCCACCAGTTCGACGCCTACCAAGCCAAAAAAAGTCCCTAAAGAAAAGACTATTGAAAAGGCAACAGAAAAGACTGAAGACAGTGAACAATAACGACAAGAAGCATGCCGAAAGTAAGAAGAACCCAATGGAAGGCTTAAAAAAGCCAATTCAGGGTCTTAAAAACTTTGTGCAGCGTAAACCGACTATACAAGAGGTAGTCCATGAGACAACTTCTGGTGGAATAGTTTTTCGTCGCGCCAAAGACAACGCTAAAGCAGTCGAGATTTTACTTATTAAAGACGCTAAAAACCGATGGACCATACCAAAGGGGCATGTCGAAGAGGGCGAAGAGCCAAAGCAGACTGCCGAGCGCGAAATTCGTGAAGAAACAGGCCTACAAGAAATGCGCGTCATGAACTGGCTTGGTAAGGTTAACTTTAGGTACCGCCGCAACCATACACTGGTGCTCATGACCATGCACATTTATCTGGTAGAGGGTAAAGGCAACACCAACCGCCTGCACCCAGAAGACTGGCTGAGTGACATTAAATGGCTGCCAGCTACAGAGGCTGTAGACGCCATTGCGTACGAAGACATCGGTAAACTAATGCTTATCGGTATGAAGAAAATAAGGGAAGGAAAGGCCCAGTAAACACGTTGGAATGCTAAATCTTGGACGCATCGCGCAGTAAAACGCATGTATTTCAGATTTTATATTCGAACAAACCAAACAATAGTATGGACACAAATCAGTATCAATCATTTGCCAAAGAGTATTTAGGTGGAGAGTTCTCGAACCTCGAACTGCTCATTACAGCGTTTACACACCGTTCGTATTTAAACGAACATAAAAAGTCGGCCTCTGAACACAACGAGCGGCTAGAATTTTTGGGTGACGCAGTGTTAGAGCTTGTTGTTACGGAATACTTGTTTATAACCCACAGTGAACCAGAGGGCATATTAACCAACTGGCGCAGTAGTTTGGTGCGCACCGAAAGCATTGGTGCCGCAGCAGCCCGCCTAGGCGTAGAACCGTTATTGCGACTAAGTCGCGGCGAAAAACGCGGTACAGAACGCGCGCGTGCCCAAATACTTGCCAACACGTTTGAGGCACTCATAGGTGCGTTGTATATAGAACGTGGCTACGAAGCTACTAAGGTGTTTATCACCGATAATATTCTGAGCACATTTGAAACAATTTTGCAGACTGGTTCATGGATGGACCCGAAGTCTAAGCTGCAAGAAGTAGTTCAAGGCCTTGGCAGCGGTACGCCGCAATACCGTGTACTTAGCGAAGAAGGCCCCGACCACGAAAAGAACTTTAGTGTTGGCGTGTATGTCGACGACAAACAAGTAGGCAAGGGCGAAGGCCCAAGTAAGCAAGCTGCCCAAGTCTCCGCCGCAGCAACCGCCCTCAAAAAGTACTCTAAATAGTATTATAAACATATCGGAAAAAATGTGTAAAAATTATTACTTAATATGTCCTACGAATGTAGTCTGATTTTGAGGAAAAGAGCATGTTCCAGTTAAGAGATCGACTTCCAGAGAAAAGTGCCAGTCGCTACTGGTCACATAGCTCAGGGGGTGAACATGTTGGCAAGCAAGAAGGAGATCTTAGCGAGATAGATGCACTACGAAAGTCTCGTGGCCTAGCACAAATACAAGGTAGTACCATGGAGCGTTCTATGTACAGCCATGGTGTTATTGCGGTCCGACAAAATCTTCATTATGGCGGGGTTGGGCGTATTGTGGGGTACGGTGTGGTTGATCGAAGTTCAAGGGAAGGCCGTGTAGCGCTATTAGATCTATGGGTTGCAGAAGGGCACAGAAAAAAAGGTATAGGTGGCTATATTTTGGGTAAACTTCTGACAAATAGACCCTATACTGACCCATCGCATACTAAACAGTCGTATGGTAAGACACTTGCGCACGAAGACACAGAATATCTTTTGCCAAACATGCAAGTATCTTTATTTTTACCCTCACCGCAAGTGGGGGTCGATTTTAAAGCAAAAATGCCAAGTGATTGGACTGGAATTTTATCGTTAGAATACAAAGATGGGTCCAAAGAAGAACAGGTCCTGTACCAAGCTGGGGCCCCGAGCCACACGTTCGTGAACCGTAAGGGTAGATTTCTAATAGATGGCGACCCAACCAAAAGACGTTACGATAACGTCGCTATTGCCGCCATCGTTGCGCTTAATCAAGAAACATAAAATGTATTACTGATTGACAACAGGGGTGAAACAGTGGTACTATTGTTGAGATATAAACTAAAGGGAAAGTACTAGAGGAAACAGGATGTTAGTAATCCGTTTGCAGCGTACCGGTCGTAAAGGCCACGCACAATTCCGCATTGTCGTTCAAGACAGTCGCCGGACCCCAACGAGTGGAAAGATTGTTGCCCAAGTTGGCACCTACAACCCTCACTCTAAAGAACTAAACATAAACAAAGAACGTGCACAGCACTACCTCGACCACGGCGCACAGCCAAGCGAGCGAGTCATAAGCATTCTTAAAAAAGAAGGCCTTAAGCTTCCTGAATGGGTAAAAGACCCTAGTAAAAAAGACGGCAAGCTACGTAACCCAGAAAAACTACGTCGCAACCAGCCTAAAGAAGAAGTTGTTGCAGAAGAGGCACCAGCAGAAACACCTGCCGCTGAAGAGCCTGTAGCTGAAGCTACAGAAGAAGCAGGCAAAGAAACAACAGAAGAACCAATCGAAGCCAAAGCGTAAGTTTTACGACACGGCAAAAAGCACCCGGGAGACTGGGTGCTTTTTGTTTTGCGACAATTCTCTCGAGGTGAGAGCCGTTTTCTGGTATACTTACTAGGTCAGAAAAATCCAAGGAGACAGAATATATGTCAGTAAGTATTGACCAGCAGTTTGTAGAATTTGTAGTTAAGTCACTCGTTAGCAACCCAGACGACGTAAGCATCGAGCGAAGAGTCGACGAAAAGGGAGTACTACTAGAACTAACCGTTCACCCAGACGACCTAGGCCGTGTGATTGGTAAGCGTGGCGCGACGGCACAAAGCCTGCGTACACTTTTGCGCGCTCTCGGTACCAAGCAAGAAGCACGTTACAACCTAAAAATTGTAGACGTAGATAGAATCGGCCAAGAAGATGGAGCGCCTAAGGCAGAGCGACCAGAACCCGTAGTTAAAAAAGACGACACAAGCGACGATAGCTTTACTACTAAGGCGGACGATACCGTTGCTCCCCCAACAGTTAGCAAAAAAGACGATGAAGACGAAGCAAAAGAAGAGACTAAAGACAAAGAAAGCGATGCGCTTGCCAGAACCCGTGCAGAGCTTGCAGACCTCGACGATCTAGACATATAAGGTATATGAGAGAACCGAAATAGGTTCTCTCATCGCGCAGGGCCTTGCAGCAGCAATGCTGCTCACTCGGCTCTGGCTGCTCTTTCCTGAGTAGCTATAAAAAATATTCTGAGAGTAAATCTCAGAATATTTTTTATATTCATACGCAGCACACAGTTTACTTTTGGAAAGCTATCGAGAACCTATCCTGGTTCTCTCATGTGTTTTTTTGTTTGCCAAAGCGCTTATGCCATGCTATGGTAAATGGAGTCTTAATAAAGACTAACACTGATAAAACAAAAACATTTAATTGCTCTTGCGAGCAAACGAAAATCAACATTCGTTTGGAGCTTTATGTGACAAAACCACCCTACTTGTTAGGGTGGTTTTGGTATGTGATAAAATATAAGAAGTGAAAATTCAAATAATAACTCTTTTTCCAGAAATGTTTACCGGTGTGCTCGGCAACAGCATGCTTTGGAAGGCGAGCGACAAGGGCATCGTCGAGTATGAACTCATAGATTTGCGTCAGTTTGGTCTAGGCCCTCGCAAACAAGTCGACGACACACCATATGGTGGTGGCGACGGGATGCTACTAATGGCAGAACCCTTAGTAGCCTCAATCGAGCATGCTAAAAAGTCTTCGCCAAACAGCAAGGTAATACTGCCAACACCCCGAGGTGAGGTGTTTAAGCAATCTCACGCCAAAGCACTTGCTGCGACCAATCAAGACCTACTTTTTATTTGTCCGCGCTACGAGGGATATGACGAACGGGTGGTGGACTGGGTAGATGCGCAATTCTGCATAGGCAGCTATGTGCTGACGGGCGGCGAGTTACCAGCTATGGTAATGCTAGACAGTGTCGTGCGACTACTACCAGGTGTACTTGGCGGAGAAACCAGTGCTGCCGTAGAATCGTTTCAAGACGACGACAGTTCAATAGAATACCCACAGTACACACGCCCTGAAGTTTTTAGAGATAAGAAAGTACCAGACGTACTGCTTAGTGGCCACCACGCCGAAATAGAAAAATGGCGTTCGGGTAGCAACTTAAACAGCAAATAACCGGCATAGATTCGAGCAGGGCTTGTTATTGTAGGCTACGACGCTATACTTGAAATGAATGGAGGGTTACTTATGAAACTATTTCAAATAAAGAATGTTTATGCGCACTGTGATTTGCCGTGTGGGGTGTATGACCCAGCACAAGCTAAAATAGAGGCGCAAAGTGTTAAGGCCATTCAAGACAAAATGGCAGGCTTTGAGGGCGACGCCCGCGTAAGAGCAATCATTATCAAAGAAGAGCGCGCTGAGCTCGTTAAGCACCACCTGATGGTGCTATGGGCAGACTATTTTAAGCCAGAACACCTAGAGAAATACCCAGACCTACATGACAAGTTTTGGAAGGCTATTAAGCAAGCTAGCGAGTGCAAACACCATAGTGAACCCCAAGAAGGTCAAAAGCTGCTAGATATGATTGATGACATCGCAACTATTTTCTGGGAAACCAAAAAATAGCACACACCAAGTGAAGGCACCGATAGTAATTCGAAGAGTGCAAGGCGCAAGCATGACACCCGCATATATGCCTGGTCAGCTAGTTATAGCGCTACGGCCTTGGCGCGATGTGGCAGTCGGTGACGTTATAGTGTTTGACCACAAACAAATTGAAAAAATAAAACGGGTTAGAAGTCTACATGACGATGGGGTATATGTGGTGGGAGACAACACACACGCCAGTACAGATAGCCGTGTCTTTGGGCTCGTTGAACATCAAGCCGTTGCAGCAATTGTCATTTGGCCTAAAAGACAACAGTAAATGGCGCAACCCAGCAATATTACAGGTGTTTAGTAATATATTTCATAGTAGCTGCGCTTCGTATGGGAGTACTCTATAAGTACGTTTAGTAACCGTAAAGGAGAAACTCAAGTGGCAGACAGTTCTGGAGTAGGCAAAGGATGGCACGGTGACCCTGAGGCGCATGCACGAGCCGGTAAAAAGGGCGGCATGAAAAGCTCTGGCAATTTCCGTAACGACCCTTCACGCGCTGCAGCAGCTGGACGCTTGGGAGGCAAAGTAAGCCCTGGTAATTTTAAAAACAACCCAGAGCGAGCGCGAGCAGCCGGTAAAAAGGGTGGCAGTAGGTCACCACTAATTGGCTCAGAAGCCTAGTAGTTTACGAGTTACGCCAATAATAAACGTGTAAATTACAAAAGGAGTAGTAAATATGAATATAATTTTATGGATAATTCTTGGTGCATTAGCTGGATGGATCGCCTCTATGATTGCGGGTACTGATGCTCGTCAAGGTGCCATCGGCAACATCGTAGTAGGTATACTTGGAGCATTTTTGGGTGGTTGGATCATGCAAATGTTTGGTGGCTCAGACGCTAGTTTAGGAACCTTTAATTTGTACAGCTTCTTAGTTGCAATAGCTGGCGCAACACTACTGTTGTTCATATACCGCGCTGTGTCTAAAAAAGCGTAGATATTTAGTTTCTGTATACATAAAAAGCCCCTTGCGAGGGGGCTTTTTGATTTGACCTGTAGTCTTTATTAGTGTGCCCACGTCCAATCACGAACCTCGGGCATGTCAATGCCGTTTTCTTCGATGTAGTTGGTGTGCTCTATGAGTTTTTCTTGCATTTTGGTTTTAAGGTCGAGCGCATCTTGACTGTCTAGACCTGCACGTTCAATGACATCGATGACCAAGTGGAAGCGGTCCATTTCGTTTTTGACTGTCATATCAAACGCTGTAGTGATGGTGCCTTCTTCCTTGTAGCCACGTACGTGCAAACGCTGATTGGTTCGTCGGTACACAAGACGGTGAATTAGCCATGGGTAGCCGTGGAAGGCAAATATCGTGGGCTTGTTGGTCGTAAACAACGCGTTGTAATCCATATCGCTCAGGCCGTGAGGGTGTTCGGTGTCGGGCTGTAGTTTCATGAGGTCCACAACGTTAACGACGCGAATTTTTACCTCTGGTAAATAGTGTCGTAAGATTGATACCGCTGCCATAATCTCGAGCGTTGGTATGTCCCCCGCAGCTACCATAACTACATCGGGTTCTTGGTCGCCAGTGCTTGAGGCCCACTCCCATTCGCCAACACCTTTTGTACAGTGTTCTACCGCTTGATCCATGGTAAGCCACTGTGGTGCTTCATGCTTGCCACAAATAGTTAGGTTAATGTAGTTTCTGCTTTTAAGACAGTGGTCCATAACACTCAGAAGGCTGTTTGCGTCGGGGGGCAGGTATATGCGCGCAATTGCGGCCTTTTTGTTAACCAGGTGGTCAATAAACCCTGGGTCTTGATGGGTAAAGCCATTGTGATCTTGTCGCCAGACATGGGAGGTCAACAGATAGTTTAATGAGCTGATTGGCTCTCTCCATGGAAGCTCACTACACATTTTTATCCATTTTGCGTGCTGGTTTACCATTGAGTCAACAATGCGAATAAAGGCTTCGTAACTATTGAAAATGCCGTGTCGGCCAGTTAACAAATAGCCCTCAAGCCAGCCTTGACACTGGTGCTCACTCAGTTGTGAGTCTATGACGGCGCCTTCGGTTGAAAGGAACTCGTCTGTGTCTGTTGTGCGGGCGTTCCATTGGCGGTTTGTGGCTTCGAACACCGCTTCGAGTCTGTTTGACACAGTTTCGTCTGGCACAAACATTCTAAAGTTGTGATGCGTGGCATTCATAGCAATAATATCGCGTAACCATGGGCCAAGCGAATGCGTATTGCCTGCATTAACAACGCTTGGGTAAGGCACGTCTACTGCATAGTCACGGAAGTCGGGTAGGTGAAGCTCTCGAAGTAGCATGCCGCCATTGGCATGTGGGTTAGCGCCCATGCGGCGTTCTCCCTTAGGAATGAATGTTGTTAGCTCTGGCCGCAACTGCCCGGTTTCAGTAAAAAGTTCCTCGGGCTTGTAGCTTCGAAGCCAGTTTTCTAGGTGCACAAGATTTTCTTTGTGATGCTCATCGATTAAAAATGGAACTTGGTGCGAACGGAAATGGTTTTCGTTTGGTTTGTCGTCGACAATTTTTGGCCCAGTCCAGCCTTTAGGCGAACGCAAAACAATCATTGGCCAGCGTGGCCGAGTGGTGTCGTTGTGCTCACGGGCACGGGTTTGAATTGCTGCAATTTCATCCATAACAGTGTCGAGTGTGCTTGCCATACGTTCGTGCATGGCCATAGGGTCATCACCCTCGACGAAGTACGGTGTCCAGCCATATCCGCGGAGCAGTTGTTCTAACTCTTCTGGTTCAATGCGTGAAAGCAAGGTTGGGTTGCTAATTTTGTAGCCGTTAAGGTGAAGAATGGGCAAAACTACACCGTCTGTTTTGGCGTTTATAAACTTGTTGCTGTGCCAGGCTGTTGCCAAAGGGCCAGTTTCTGCTTCGCCGTCACCAACTACGCAGGCAACGACAAGGTTGGGGTTGTCAAACGCCGCACCAAACGCGTGGCTAAGTGAATAGCCTAGTTCGCCGCCTTCATGAATAGAGCCGGGGACTTGTGGCGACACGTGGCTACTAAGCCCACCGGGCCATGAAAACGATTGAAACAACCGACGCATGCCGGCTTCATCGGTAGACATTTCGGGGTACACTTCGCTCCAGGTTCCTTCAAGATAGACATTACCCATTATCGCTGGTCCACCGTGGCCGGGGCCTGATACATACAGCATGGAAGTATCACGTTCAACAATAACGCGGTTAAGGTGTGTGTAGATAAAGTTTTGGCCGGGAGTGGTGCCCCAGTGACCAAGCAGCATCTGTTTTACGTCACCAAGCTCAAGGGGTCGGTGTAGCAATGGGTTGTCACGCAAATAAATTTGCCCAACAGCAAGATAGTTTGTCGCTCGCCAGTACGCATCAAGTGTCTGAAGGGTTTCGGGTGTTAGTGTTTTTGCGGTACTGGTCATAAGTTCTCCTTGTTACATACTGATTTTGTGATGTTTGCTATCATGGCTGACTCGTCGGTAGGGATGACATGCACCCCAACTTGCGAATCGGACGAACTAATAAGTCGTGCATTTGACTGGTTTGCGTTGTCGTCAAGGCGTACCCCTAAATACTGTAATAACGTACAGATTTGTTCTCGGATTGGCGCCGATCGTTCACCAATGCCTCCAGCAAAAATAATACTATCTATGCCACCAACGGTGGCGCTAAGCGATGCAATAGCCTTGCTAGCTTCATAACAAAATACGTCAACGGCCAACTTAGCCCTATCGTTATGATCTCGTTGTTGCAGTAGTGTGTGCATGTCTGCCGTAAAGCCTGAGATACCAAGTAGGCCCGAATGAGTTTGCAGCATTTCGTTCACCTGGCCTTCATCGAGTCCATATCTTTCGTGCAAATAAAACCCAATTGCGGGGTCAATATTGCCACTTCGAGTGCTCATAGGTATGCCCGAGGCAGGTGTAAAGCCCATGGTCATGTCTACGGGTTTACCGTCTTTTAGTGCAGTTATACTTGCGCCACTGCCAAGGTGCGCCATAATCACGCGTCCGTTGGTGGCAGATTTACCTTCGTTTGCCCTAAAACTATCGCGTATGTATGAATACGATAGGCCGTGAAACCCATACCGTTTAATACCCGGGTCGTCGATAGCATGCGGTATGGCAATGGTCTGCGCGACTTTTGGAATTTCCGCAAAGAACACCGTATCAAAACAACCAACATAGGGCACTTGTGGTAGCTGTTCTTGCAGACTTGTTAATACAGTAAGCGTTGCCGGT
Organism: Saccharimonadales bacterium (SeqCode); assembly: GCA_049291335.1. Lineage (GTDB taxonomy): Bacteria > Patescibacteriota > Saccharimonadia > Saccharimonadales > UBA4665 > JAGXIT01. The sequence goes on from JBATPG010000002.1 coordinate 10,570, forward strand.
AGATGGGTGGGGTCTAAGTCTTCCCAGGCCAAGAGTTCGTTAATGGTATCGTTGGTGACGATACAATGCTGGGTAATATTTGGGCCACTATGCACAAAACGCACCCCGACAGCCGAAATGTTCTTAAGGCTATAGAAATCTTGCAGCACGTTTAAGGCTTCCTCTGTCGCAGTTGCAAAGTCGCATTCTTGTAGGGTGCGCGCGGCTTTCTCTGTACCAGAACTGTCTTTTAGGGTTAAGATATTCTCTGCCTGCCCGATATCTTCTACAGATACAGAATATTTTTTTTGTGTATCTTGAGAATCATGAGAGACGAATACATCGATTTTAATGCTCGATGATCCAGTATTGACGCTTAAAATGTCTCTCACGAAGCCCCCCAAATGAGAATTTTGTATAGGTCTAGTATGACTGTGGCACACCCCAGTTGTCAACCAGGCGATGCATAATAGCTGAAATGGTAAACGTAACATATCTCACTGCGCGCCTTACGCAACAAGCGTAGAGTTCATGGTGTTAAGTGAAGGAGTAGATATGGACGCAAAGACCAAACATGTACTCGGCATAGAGCATCGAAGTGATGACGAGCTAGCGCAAACAATAAACAGATTTAGTTCTAAATGGGCGCAAAAAATTAAAAACTCAAAATATCTTAATTAAGCTGCGGCAACCAACTAGTTCGTGCGGTGGTAGTTTTGGCCGAGTCGGCTAAGCATATCTGTTAGTTCGGCCGTTTCGAGCTGACTCGTGTCGATTCCTCGTTGTTTTGCAATAACATAGCCATGCACAATGCGCTTCATGCGTTCTGCTTCGTCGCGCCAAAATGGACCGATAGATATTTCTTGTTCTTTGTTCATGACACGACTAATTATCATGACGCTACCTAAAAACGGACCAACGGTAGACGAAGCGCTCAGTATATCCTCGACGCGAAAGCTTTGAGTTTCTGCCATTTGAAAGAATGCTCGCTTTGTGACGGTAACTTTAGTGCGGTCCAGGGTGAGGGTATCGGGGAAGAGTGTGAGCGGGAACAGGGTGGTTGCTTCGGCCATTACTTCTTCTGAATCGTGTATGGCTTTACTAAGTTCTGACCGCGACTCATCCCGGCTTAAAGGCTTCACTGGCAATGACGGTTGCGCTACGGTCGAATCAGGCAGGTGTCCATTTTTGTTATCTGGGTACATTTTGGTTGCCTCCTGGTTCTTAGGTACGCTACTGACAGTAGTATACGGGCAAAATGCTCCGATACGTATAAGTTATTTTACAGAACTATGCATTTTTTGATTGCTGCCTTGGGCAAGGAGATATTGTTCGATATACCTTATGTCTTCGAGGTCTTTTTGTCGACCAATTTTTCGTTTACAGGTAAGAAGATCTTCTAGACCCATAAAACTAACATCCTTATGAACGAACGAGCGTTGTTTTAAGTCTGATAACGAATACCCAACGTATGTCTGCATTAGCTGGTACCCGTTGTGTGAGATTATTTTTTTGCCATCATCCTGGATGTATTCTTTCCAGCCCTTTTGTTTGAACTGCTTATACACTTTTGAAGACACGACTAAGTCAACATCGTTCGTTTCGCGAATACTCAGCGCGTCTAGAACACCCCCGCCAATTACGACGTACTCCGAAATGGGCAATTTAAGCCTCTGTACCATCTCAACGGTGCTTCGTTTACTAGTTGGCACGTCAAACACTGCCGACTCAAGGCTTGGGTACAGGTGACGTTTTCCGATTATTTCTGTTAATGAATGCCGCTTCATAAGGTACAACAAGTGCGGAGACACGTGGGCAAAGCCCAGCTGAATATCTTGTGCGTTAAGCGTTTGGTGCAAATTGCGAATTGTCTCGGCCGCCGTATAGTCGATGTCATTTATTGAACCCGCATCAACTATGACATATTTGACAGGTTCTTTTGCGTTTTCTATAGCGGTGGTTATTCGACGGCTAAAATACGAGGTGTTTTCAAAAAATAGTGATCCTCCAAAGCGATATATCATCAGGCCAGGGGGTGACGATCGATGCTTGTGATGCTTCGCCAGACGCTGTTCTGCCCATTCTGCCAATTTGCCATCGTACAACATAAACTCGTCACTTGGTCGGTACTGGCGACGCAAACGCTCTACAATACTCATTGCAACAGCGATCAATACGCCATATTGCACACCAAACAACACCACACTGACTAGGGCGATCATAGCTACTGCCCATTCTGCACGACGTGCCTGCCAGATAGCTCGTAACTGGGACACATTAAACAGATGCAGACCTATAGAAAATACAATTGCTCCAAGTGTCGCAACAGGCACGTACTGCAAACTATCGGTAAAAAACAATAAAATAGCAGCTACCATAATAGCCATGAAGATGTTTACCATTTGCGTTCTACCACCCGACATTTCGGAGGCGATGGTTCTGGGTGGGCTGCCATTGATAGCAAATCCGCCCGTTAGCGAAGATGCAATGTTGCCGAAGCCTAGTGCGTTTAGGTCCCGGTTGTCGTCGATTTTCTCGTTGAATCTTGAGGCAGAGTTACGAATTACCGCTGAGCTTTGAGCGATAATAACTATCACAATCGCAATTGTTGCCGGAACAAGCAAGACAATGTTGTCAAAGTTGAAATCAGGTAAGCCCAGCATTGGGAACCCACCATTCACAGCAGGAATAGTTGCGATAGTATCATGTAGTTTCGGAAAACTAAGCATGACGACAATGCCACCCACCAGTGCCAAAAGTGGCCCCGGTAGCTTGCGTCTGTTCGCAACAAATATCAAAAGTAATGACAAAACTGCAAACAATGCCGTCGGCCAATCTACTGCCGAAAGAGACTGAACAACTTCACGAAATACAACCACGGCGCTACCTTGAATATCAAGCCCAAGCATGTCTGGAAGCTTTGCTACCATTAGCTGTAAGCCAATGCCTGCAAGGAAACCAATAAAAACTGGCTTAGATATTAGGTCAGCTAAAAAACCAAACCGAGCCGCAGACAAAACTACAAGCAAAAGCCCGACAATAAAGGTCAGAAGTGTTACTGCTGAAACATAGCCGTCTGTGCCACGCGCTGCAATGGTGGCCGCTCCTGAAGCGACAAGGGCAGCGGTTGCGGAGTCGGCACCCACAATAAGGTGCTTAGAGGAGGTAAGCAGTGCGAAAACAATTGGAGCCAACAAGGCACAATACAAGCCAGTTTCGAGTGGCAACCCAATGATTGCTGCAAAACCAAGCGATTCTGGAATAGCAATAGCCGTAACAACCAGTGCGGCCATAAAGTCAGATTTTGTTTGTCTTTTCGTGAAGCCCTCAAGGCTCATAAACTGTGGAATGTTCATATGCTTACTATTAGAGTATACGGTGAAGTATTCGTGTGCACAAATGGTAGACTAATATATATGAACAAGTCAGAGCATAAACAAGTACTACGCGACGCACTCAGTGAAAAGCGTGCATCACTAAGCGAGGCAGAGGCGCAAAAAGCGTCAGAAGATGTATGCGCTCGCCTTGCTGCATACTTAGGCGAGCCTAAGGGTAAGAGTATACATGCGTACTCCGCAAAGGCTAACTGGCGAGAGATAGACCTAGCACCCTATCTTGAAGGGTTAAAAGATCGGCACAAAGACAGTACGGTAGATGTCGCAACTCATATGGCAGTACAGGCTATTCCAAAACAGCAATATGACATAGTGCTAGTGCCAATGCTCGCGTTTGATGGTAGCCTGCAACGGCTCGGCATGGGCATGGGCTGGTACGATATGTTTCTTTCTAAGCAACAGCACGCGTTAAAAATTGGCATAGCATATGACTGGGCAGAGTTAGAGAACCCCATTACCGCCGAAGATCACGATGTCGCTATGGACGTCATAGTTACGCCATCTCGTGTGATTACCCTATAAAAAGCCATACAAGCAACCCTTTAGTAATTGCAAATTGCCACGCTTGGTAGTACAGTTCAGATATACACTAATTGGAGGTGATAGATAATGGCAAAAAATAATTCCTTGGATTATGCTGATTCAAGCTATTTTGTATGGCAGGGTGCATTTAGTATTCTGTTGGGGGTTTTGGTGCTAGTTTGGCCAAAGCTAACGTTCCTAACGCTGGTACTACTTGTAAGCATTTGGTTGCTAGTGCTGGGAGTAATCAGTCTAGTGCAGGGCATAACATCAATTAAAAAAGGTGGATTTCAGTGGCTACTACTTGTTGCGCTGGGTATTTTTCAACTTGGTGTTGGCGCCTATTTGGTGCAACGTCCAGGTATTACGGCGCTCACATTAGTAACATTGCTTGGCCTTCTGTTTGTTCTGCAGGGATTCGTTTTTGTATTTCGAACTTTCTTAGGAGGAAACATGGACGGTGGCCAGCGCGCACTGTCATTTATTTTTGGAGCACTGTCGTTGATTGCAGGCGTATGGCTCTGGAAGTACCCATTACAGGGTGCTTTAGCGTACGTTTGGCTTATAGGTCTCTACGCAATTATTTCTGGGGTTATTCAAATAGCTTCAGCAAAAGAGCTCTCAGAACAATCAGCATAGTTGTTTTAGGGGTTCGCTAAAAAACGGCACCATAATGGTGCCGTTTTTTTGTTATACAGTAGTTGGCACTAAAAATTCTTTAGACCAGCATACTGCCAATGCAGCCTAGTACACCTCAATGTCTACTAATGGCTCAAAAGTGTCTGGGTTTATAATGTACACAACATAAAATTTGCGCCCTGGGTCAATAAGTCGAGCGGT
>JBATPG010000003.1:0-5031 GCA_049291335.1 Saccharimonadales bacterium (SeqCode)
ATGAAGCACAATATGCTGCCCAGTACCGAGCTAGTAGCGCAACTGTACCGCCATTTTCCTTACGAAGCACATGAACACATACATTCGTTAACCGCCCCGCCCGAACAAGCGCCGCTGCACGACGTGCCAGGTGAGTTTGTACCCTATGTGCGCGCAAACAAGGGCGCTTCTCGCCCCGTTATATATGTACCTGGTTTTGGCGAAGGAATAACTAACAAGGTGCCCTTTGCAACAGAGCTAGCTGCACAGGGTTGTGACGTTATACTACCAGGCCAAAACAGAAGTGGCCTGGTACAGCCCAGTAAAGACAAAAACGCTGCCGTAGAAACTCAAGCCAGAAATATTATTGCTGTTGCGACACATGCTGGTGTGCTAAAAAGTTTTGATATGGTTGCGCACAGCTTTGGTGGGCTGGTTGCAGAAGAGGTTGTTAAGCAGCTGCAAGAAATAGACATCGACACGTCAGAAATGAACGTAGTATTGCTGGCCTCTGCTGGTGTAGCCAAAGAAAAATCGTACCGAAACTTACTGGGTCGCTGGTTTAGGTTTATTGGTTCAGAATGGGGCCCAGACAACAAAGAAGTTCCTGACCGCACGGGTGAAATGGGCAAAGCGAGCCTGCGAAACTTGGCGGCAAATCCACCCCAAACTGCTGCCGAAGCACGTGCTTTGCGACACGAACGGATAAACTTAAGAGGGCTTTGTAGCAAAGTGGGCCAAGTGGTTTTGGCGTGCTACAAAGACGACAAAATGTACCCCCCAGAACAAACATACTCAGCTGTAGAAGAGGTGTCTGGCGATGCGGCACTTGAAGTCCCCGAGAACGAAGAGGCCTTTATTGAAAATCTATATGTAATAACTCCGGTTGCCTTCGGAAACCCAAACATGGGCGAAAAGGTGGGCCGCAAGCCTGGTGCCGTGCACGACGACGAGCAGTTTAACTCAAGGCGTGTTGTTAACGCTATAGTATCGTTTCTGCTACCCAACCCCAAACTCAAGCTAAGCACCGAATACGAAGACCCAAAAACCTGGTTTCAATATTTGCGATAAGTACATGTCGCCCATGCACCCCGCCCAATACGCCGCGCTCGTACAGCTGCCTTTGTTGTTAAACTTATGCAAAACAACACAAAATTGACATGTTCGAAGAAAGTTGGCCTATACTAAAGATACATGAGGGATTTACTAGCTGTTATTGAATCAAGCCCTGTGCTCAGGGCGGCCCGAGAAGCTTATCCAGAGTTCGCAGACCTTCCGCAGGGAGAGACTATCGCAGAGTGCAATGGCTTTGATGTCGCTGAACTTGAATTAGGTGGAGAGTCTTATGTGGTGCGCAGGTATCACACGCCTAATAATGTACGAGCAGATTTAATGGCTCGGTTGCCCGCACTCAAAAATGCCACTCGCCCGGGTCTTGAACGGTTGGCAGCATTCAGCATAGAAGCCGGGGCGCTGGTTACACACCGCATGTTTGGCCGAAGTATTGAAGCCATTAGCCCGGAGGGCGCCGCTCATATGACACTGGCCCAATTTCGTGAGATGACAAGTCTTGTTGACTGGTCTGTAGAGCGTAAAATAGAAATTGACTACTGTGCCGGCAATATATTTTATGACTCCGACAAGGGTTTTGGCTTTGTTGATATTGCCCGACCAATAACTGAACCTTCGACACTTAGAACGCTAAAAGGAATTATGCAAGCTTTTATGTGGGTTGGCCACGATTTAGACACGTTTGATAGCCAAGAATCACTAGACGCTCGTACACGTGCTATCAAAACTTTGACATCAGCCGTGTTTAGAGGCTTGACTTCAGAGGTTGGCATTGAATTGTCTAAATCGAGCGCTGAGTACATAGCGCTATGTCGAACGGGCGAAATTTACACTATGACTGAGATAGAATAGCCTGCACTTGTTCCCCCGCAGAGAGCTTTCCATCATTTCGTAAACTTTCTACGTACCACCATTCGGCGCCCCATAGGTCTATGGGGTAACAGCCTATTTGCTTAGCCCAGGTTATATTTTGAACTATTCTTGCATTGCTCATAGACTTGGCTTGCTCTTCTGGCGACATTTCCCAGATAGATTTTGGCCCCCAAGGTTCGCACTGTAGCTCGTGTATAAATACTTCCCTACGCAGTAAGTTTTTAATTATCCAGGCGCGCGTTTGGTGTAGCCATGGGCGTTGAATGGTGGTTTTGTACTGCCCTTTTACGTTCATGATGGTGTACAGCGAAAAACCAACTAGTTTTGGCGTGGGTTTACGCAGCGGTATGCCCCAGCCGTTGCTAGTACTCATGGCAATGGGGCGCGACGGGTCAAGTGCGCGCACCAGGTCGTACTCGGCGCGCAGACGCCCACGGTTTATGTGTATGTTTTTGCCGAAGCCTTTTAGCAGTGCCTCGTTCTCTAGCTGGTAGCCAACAATTGCAGGTTCGTTTTTGTACCGCTCTATCACTACTTTTATGTAGCGTAACAGCGCTTCGGTGCGTTCTTGCTCACTGAGCTGGAGCGCCCAGGCTGGCCAGTGGTACTCGGGCCAGCGCGGTTGTTTAACACCCAAACACAAGCTTATGACCCCACCTTTTTTTCTAATAGCTTTTACTTGTGCGTCAAGGGCTGTGAAATCGTATGTGCCCTGCTCTTTTTCGTGTTCGTTCCAATAGCTCATTAGTCGAAAGCGTCGCCAGCCTTGCCCCAGTAACCAACGCAAACACTCGTCGGCATCTATCTTAAAACTGCGACACTGTTTTAGACTAAAACTCACCCCATAGGTCGTCGGTATTATTTCGGTTTTAGCCATTAGTTACTCGGGTAGTTTTGAGGGTCGGCAAAGAGTTTTTTGGCCTCGTTCCATACACTGGGGTCTTTCAGTACGTCTTTGCGGTACAGCCAATACTCGGCGCCCCATAGGTCTATGTGGCGTATGCCGGTTTGCTTGGCGAAGGCTACTGTACTGCGAAACCGTGGTGCGTCGAACGATTTGCTTTGCTCGGCGAGACTGGTGTCTACCATGCTTTGTCCGCGTGGCGGCCACGGCTCTGTTTGTAGCTCGTGGATAACGCTTGGCTGTCCTTTCAATATCTGTTGCGCACCTGCAAGCATGGCGTAGTGCCAGCTGGGGAACGGGTAGGTAAAGTACTGTTTGGTGAGGGCAGCGTCCCATACTCGCCGGTATAGCGATATGCCGTTTATGTCGCCCAGTGGCCCGCGTAGTGCTAGTCCGGCGTAGTTGTTGCTACGGCTAACAATGACCGGGTGGTTTGGGTCGAGCTTCTGAACAAGTGCCAATTCTTCGCTGAGGCGTTCTCGGTCAAAGTTATAGCACTGCCCAAAGTGGTTGAAAAACTCGTTCTCTAGCTGGTAGCTGGCGAGCGCTGGCGAGTTTTTGTATCTATTTATTACTGCACTCAAGTAGCGCTCGAGTGCTGGTTGCCACGTTTCGCGTGGTTCACGGGTGTCATAAAACGAGGGCGCATGACACTCTGGCCAGCGAGGTTGGCGCAGGCCAATAGCCAGGCTGACGGTTGAGTCGGTTGCTTCAGCTTGGGCAAAATGCCAGTCTAGACCGGTAAAGTCATACGTGTTCTTTTCTGGCTCTATTTCGTTCCAGTAACTAACGAGGCGAAACTGTCGTACGCCAAGCTCGTCTGTAAGCGCAGTCATGGTTTCTTTGGGGTCTTGGCCCAGGTACGAAGCATAGGGGGCGATAAACGTAACGCCAACATTGTACGGCTTGCCTGTCTGGCTCTGCTGGTACCAGCGAGCCACACCGTATGACAACGTTGCAAATACAATAATAGAACCAACTGTAATCGCGAGTGGCCAGGCAGTTTTGGGATGCTTTTTAGCCCACGTCGCCATCTTGTGAAGGCTGTCGTGAAAACTTGTGAAAACTTGTGAAAAGTATTTGTTCATAGGTTATCTGGCAATGTTGCCATGGTACGATTATACCGTGATAAAAGCATTAAAGACATCGGTTGTTGTTCCTGCCCGAAACGAACAAGAGTACATTGGGAATTGCGTGCAAAGCTTACTAGACCAAAACCTCCCCTTTGACGAGATTATTATTGTCGACAACGCGTCGACCGACCAAACCCGAACTATTATTCAAGGCTACGCGCGAACGCATAAACAAGTCACCCTGCTTAGCGAAAAACAGGTGGGCAGGCACTCTGCCCAGGCCAAGGGGTTTGCCAAAGCTAGCGGCGATTGGATTGTTCGTATAGACGCCGACACTCGGCTTGCACCTGACTGGAACCAACGGCTGCAGCAGCACATCGCAAGCAGGCCAGAGGTGAGTGCCTGGACGGGCCATGCCATTTTTTATGATTCGGTTGCACCAAAGTTTGCGGGCCTTTTACAGGCGTTTGTGTACCAGTATTTGCAGTACCCTGCAGCTAAAAGCTGGACGTTATGGGGCTCGGCCATGGCAGTGCGGCGAAGTGATTTGCCGAAAACAAGCCTTACTGACGAGCAGCTGAACGAGCTCGACGAAGACATCATCACATCCCTGCTTTTAAGGGCTGCGGGAAAAAAGGTTATGTACAGCTCGGGATTGCACGCGCACGCGTCGTTGCGTAGGGGTGACACGAGCCTTGCAACTACGCGTGCCTACCTAAAAACGTGGCCGCAAGACTACAGCACTGTTGGCCGCCCCTATGCTGCAGCCTATGTAACCTTACTTAGCTGGATAGTTCTGGCCGGCACCGCTATTAATAATTTTGCGACAAACGTGGTGAAAAAGCTACGAGCCTAGTCTAACGGGTTGCTGTGCCATTGTCCGGTGCTGGGGTTTTGGGTGGGTTGGCAGCTGTTCCACAGGCCTTGTTTGGTAGTTTGAGCGGTTTTCATAGTTTTGGCAAAATCGCTGCTTTTGGCAAACGGGAAGGCGTACGCAAAGGCGTAACCTTTGGCAACGAGCTCTTGGTTTAGTAGCGTGCCGTCTTGCAGGTACACGTAGCGAAGCAGGCGGTCGTAGCGGTCGCGGTTGGTGGTAAGCGTGTCGGCAACCAACCGAACACGGTCGTTGCC
>JBATPG010000004.1:0-4571 GCA_049291335.1 Saccharimonadales bacterium (SeqCode)
CATGTAAACCAAGAGCTGGAAGCTTGCCGAGGCATTTTGGTTACTTTTGGGCGCCAAAAGTAACAGAGACCTTTTGGGCTATGCCAAAAGTAAGAAGGTGCCCTTGGGACACCAAAGAATAATCATAAAATCAAAATTAACAGATGTGTGAAAACACCGTGAAAAGCTTTCACACACGTTCCCTTTCGCTTGCACGAGCCAAAAATAAGATAATGCCTTATAGTAAAACCATGAGTCCAGATGAATGGGTACGCAAGAACAAGAAAAAAATTGCTCGAGATATTTTGAGTAGGTTTACGAATGCAATTTCTGAATCTCCTGCCGGGATATTTACTGCTGGTCTACCTGGTGCGGGCAAAACAGAGTTTACAACCGAGCTAGTAGACGCCTTGCAGACTCGCCCTATCCGAATAGACATGGACGAACTCGCCAAAAGTATTGAAGGCTATAGTCCAGAGATTGCTGATTCTTTTCGCCAAAGCGCCTCAAATCTTTTGCAAGAGATTTACACAAAGACCATACGCAGCAAAACTGACCTTGTATTTGATGGAACTTTATCTCACCCTAGAGCCATTGAGAATATAGAACGCGCACTTAAGCGAAATTACACCGTTAAGGTCTACTATGTTCACCAAAAGCCTGAGATTGCGCGACAATTTACTATAGACCGAGAGCTCGTAGAGAAACGTGGTATTGATAGGCTAAAATTCATCGAGACATATCAGAAGTTATATGAAAACCTACTTCTTATTGAATCTAGCGAACTTCCTATCACACTCAGTGTTGTTATAAAGGATGATAAAAATCGAGAGAAAAAACTTTATGAAAACGTTGCGAGCATTATTGATATTATTGGGCCACCCCTCGGGAGAGATGAGCTTGAGCGTGTTATAATAGAATAACTATGAAGTCTGCTCTACAAAAACTACAGTCAAGTCGCAATGTCTCACTACATGACATTGCATCGCCTAAACCATCTCGCTCTGCCAGTCGTGTTGTGTCTGGTGCTCTTAATCGTGCCGCAAAACGCCAGTCTGACATTCAAAAAAAAGCTGCATCTCTACGATCGTAGCTTAACGATAGAATTCTGAAATGAAACGTACTACCCTAGAACCGCTGACTGCTCAGCAAAAAGCTGAGCTAAGTGCTGGCGTAAAGAAAATAGTTAAGCAGTACAAAATTACTCTCGATCTTCTCTCGAAGACATAACTCATATTTCTCTTGTTGACTTGTGACTTTATGTTTAAGATTCCCGGCTATTTGGAGATTTCCTGGAGCATACTGTTGCAGCATCGTAATGGTTTTGTGGTTCCCGGCATTTTCGGAATCATCATGGCTAGAGCATTGTAATAAAACACAATCTAACAAAGCCGAGGATTGTCTGACGAAGCTTTTAAGCATGGCTTAAAAGTGAGGAGTTCCGCAGGTGATTGTGTTTTTTATCAATGATGTACCAAGATGATGGAGCCATGCCGGCACATTTTGCTTACTTTTGTGTGGCAAAAGTAAGAAGTTAGCCTTTGGGGCACCCCAATAAATAAATTCCTAATCTGTACGGTATACTAATAGATATGCCAAAACACGCCCCAGTCATCGTAATACCCAACCTAAACGGCGGCCAAGAAATTATAGACGCAATAAACTCTTTGCTAGCCCAAAGCCTTGAGCCCTACATAATTGTGGTCGACAACGCCAGCATCGACGACTCTGTTAAAACCATCGAAGCAAAGTTCCCCCATATAGAAATTATTCGTCACGACACCAACAAAGGCTACGCCGGGGGCGTAAACCCCGGGTTTAAGCGCGCCATGCAGCTGGGCGCCAGCTACACTGCGCCGTTTAACGACGACGCCGTGGCAGACAAAGACTGGCTTAAAAAACTAGTCGATTTTTTAGACAAAAACGATGCCTACGCTGCCGTGTGCCCCAAAGTGTACAAAAGCGGCGGCAAAAAGGTGCTAGACAGCACCGGCGACTACCTAACCGTGTGGGGCCTACCATACCCCCGTGGCCGCGATGAAGCAGACACTGGGCAATACGACGCTACTAAAGACATTTTCAGCCCCAGCGGCTCTGCAAGTCTGTACCGTGTAAGCGCGCTGCAACAAGTAGGCCTTATGGACGAAGACTTCTTTGCCTACTACGAAGACGTTGACCTTGGCTTTCGCCTGCAATTAGCCGGCTACAAAGTTGGTTTTGAACCAAGCGCTATTGTGCACCACCAAGTGGGCATGACCAGCGGCCGCATGAAGGGCTTCACCACCTACCAAACCATGAAAAACGTACCCCTGCTGCTTTTTAAAAACGTGCCTATGCGCCACATGCCCACAATAGTTCCGCGCTTTACCATTGCCTACATACTGTTTTTTGGCCGAGCCATACAGCGCGGTCACGGCTGGTACGCCCTAAAAGGCATGGTTGTGGGCGCCTACCTAGAACTTATAAAACTACCAGAACGCTGGCACATACAAAAAACAGCCGTGGTAAGCGACAGCTACATATGGTCTATGTACCTGCACGACTTACCCCCAAACGCCAAGGCTCTTCGTAGCCTGCGCGATCGTTGGCGCAAAACATTTAACAAATAGCTGTTGATTTGAACCCAAGTGTTTCATTACTTTGCTAAGCAAATAAATCCATATTTTAGGCTGCGCCCAAGGCACCCTTTTACTTTTGGCATAGCCGTAGAAGATAACAAAAACCCTAGGCCAGGGTTTCGCAACTATGGTTGATACGGTCAAATATACAATCGCCTGCGGAACTCCTCACTTTTAGACTTCAGTCCAGTCTAAAACCTCGTCAGACAATCCTCGACTTTGTTAGATTGCTATATTTCACCATATGCATCGCAAGGTTGCTCCACATGGCCGCCTGGCTGCAAGCGCGTTCTGCGTTCCCGGCAATTCTGGAGGCTCGTGGCTGTGCTGTTGTTAACCTACAACTTTTCGGCTATAGCCGAACAGAGCAACTTGTTTGAGCCGTAAGGCGAGTCGTTGTTCTGGTTGTAGTGTTTGACAACATGTACACCAAGAGTTGGAAGCTTGCCGAGGCATTTTGTTACTTTTGTGCCCAAAAGTAAGTGCCACCTTTCATCAAGGGAAAATAAGAATCGATTCCACAGATATGGTTTGTGTTTCGGTTAGCAAAGAATTCGGAAAATGCTTATGGTAGTTTGACATAATAAACTACAATGTATATACTTTGTAGTATGAAAACCGCCGTATTAAGCATAAAGGTAGACGAACAGGTCAAAAAAGACGCCCAATCCGTTGCGGGTGCTTTTGGCATACCACTAAGTACCCTTATTAACGCCTACCTCCAAGAACTTGCCATCACCCGACAGGTTCATTTTTCTGCGGTAGAAATTATGACTCCCGAAATGGAAAAAGTTATCGCTGAAGCAGAGAAAGAGATTGCAGCTGGCGATGTCAGTCCACGGTTTGAGACAGCAGAAGAAGCAATTGAGTTCTTAAAAAAGTAGTAGCAATGGGTTACCGAAATATACAGTTTAGTAACAGCTTTGTAAAACAATTTAAGAAGCTCCCCGCTTCACAACAGACACAGTTTTATAACCGTCTATTACTTTTTAAGGCCGACCCTAGCGCAAGAGCCTTGCGCGACCACGCACTCAAAGGCAAGTTTGTTGGGTACCGCAGCATAAACATTACCGGCGACGTACGTGCGTTATACTACGTACAGCAAGATGTAGTCGTTATATTTGCGTTTATAGGAACGCATAGCCAGCTCTATGGATAAACAAAGAAAACACATAGTTATAGACGCCCGCAACATGCCATTTAGCACTGGCCGCTATGTAGAGATGCTGGTTCGCTACCTAGAGAAAATCGATACCGTTAACCGCTATTCGGTGCTCATGTACCCAGACAAAATGGACAAGTGGAAGCCCACTAACCCAAACTTTACGGCAGTACCGTGCCCTCACAAAGAGTTTAGCTTTGCCGAGCAGCTAGGCATGAAAAAGCAGCTAGAAGCACTCAAGCCAGACCTGGTGCACTTTAGTATGCCCCAACAGCCAGTGTTTTACAGGGGTAAAGTTGTTACCACCATTCAAGACCTTACCACCATACGCTACCGTAACCCCACCAAAAACCCGATTATATTTTGGCTAAAACAGCGTGTGTATATTTGGGTTATGAAGCGTGTTGCCCGAAAAAGCGACCAGCTTATTTCTATAAGCAACTTTGTGGGCCAAGATATTGCGCAGTACGCCGGTGTGCCTCTTAGCAAAATAACAACTACTCACGAAGCAGCCGACCCGTTTGACGAGCCCGAACAAGAAATGCCATTTTGGGCCAATAAACAGTTCATTTTGGGTGATGGCCGTCCGCGACCACACAAAAACCTAGAGCGACAAATACAAGCGTTTGAGTTGCTGCTTAAAAAGCACCCAGACCTGTACGTTATGCTTACCGGCAAAAAAGACGCGTCTGCTGCCAGTTTCGAGCAAAAACTTGTAGACATGGGACTTGCCGAGCGTATTATTTTGACAGACTTTGTCCCAGACGGTCAGCTACGGTGGGCAATGTCTCACTGCCAAGCTTACATATGGG
>JBATPG010000005.1:0-5616 GCA_049291335.1 Saccharimonadales bacterium (SeqCode)
GCGTATTTACGAGAAAACTCACTGATGTCAAGAAGTACTTGGGTATAAATGGGAAGCTTTGCATCTGGGCCTCCAAGATCATTTAATATTTTGGCAATTTTTGGCATTAATCCGAACATGATGCCAAAAAAAGCGACTACAGTAATCGATAAAATAACGATAGGGTAGGTCATTGCCCCTTTAATTTTTTTCTTTATGCTTGAGTTTTGCTCCACCTGTGTTGCAAGTCGTTTGAGGATTTCATCGAGAATACCGCCTTCTTCGCCAGCTTTGACCATGTTGACGTACACATCATCAAAAACATTTGGGTACTTGCCGAATGCGTCACCAAGAGATGTGCCTGCCTCAACATCTTTTGTAATCTTAGTCAGCACTTCTCTAAAATACGGGCTGCTTGGGCTCTCTTGTAATGTCGAGAGACCCCTTGCTAGCGGTACTCCAGCAGATATCATGGTAGAAAGCTGTCTGGTAAATATAACCATGTCGCTTGTTTTGACATTCTGACCAAAACCAAACTTTTTTTTACTTCCATTTGCTTCGGCCACCAATAGTGGATGTAGGCCTTGGTGGGATAGGGCAGAGATAGCCGCATTACGGTCTGCGGCCTCAATGGTCCCCGTAATGGTGTTATTGTCTTTTTTTAGGGCTTTATAAGTAAATTGCATTAGGTGTCCTTATTTTGCATTTTCTGCGGTAACGCGGAGTATTTCTTCGATGGTTGTTTGTCCTCGAAGTGCTTTTACAAGCCCGTCAACCTGCATAGTTACCATACCATCTTGTATAGCCTGTGCTTCAAGTTTTTCACTCGTAGAACTGCCAACAATCAGTTGCTGTATGTGGTCGCCGTTAGAAAGTACTTCATAAATGCCCATGCGTCCTCGGTATCCCGTGTGGTTGCAGTTGTCGCAGCCTTCGGGATGGGCTCGCCACATTTTGTTAATGCTTTTTTCTGAGGTCGAAAGTGTTTCGGGGCTGGCCTTATTTATCTTGCTGGGGTTGTTTGCGCCTATCCCGCCTTCGAGCGCCTGTCTTTCTAGTTCGTGTAGACGCTGAACAGACCCAGTTTCTTTAAGGCCAAATATTTTACTAAGTTGCGCTATATCTCCAGTGGATGGTTCAAACACTTCACGGCAATCTGGGCACAGTTTTCTTACAAGCCGTTGGCCAATAACGATACGAACGGTACTTGCAATCAAAAATGGCTCAATGTTCATATCGAGTAGTCGAGGTAGGCACGTGGCGGCGTTGTTTGTGTGAAGGGTGCTGAATACCAAGTGACCAGTAAGTGCAGCTTGTACTGCAAGATCGGCAGTTTCACCGTCTCGCACCTCACCAACCATAATAATATTTGGGTCTTGCCTAAGCAGGGCGCGCAGACCACTGGTAAACGTCATGCCAGCTATGGGGTTCACTTGTGTTTGGTTTGCACCTACAACGTGATACTCAATCGGGTCCTCTACGGTGCTGATGTTTACCCCCGGGTTGTTAAGCATACTAAGAACGCTAAATAAACTGGTGGATTTACCTGAGCCAGTAGGGCCAGTAACCAAAATCATACCGTGCGGTTGTACAATTGCGTGCTTAACAGATTCGAGTGAGTAGCCCCAATAGCCCAGTTCTTCTAGTGTGGCTGGTTTGCTTGATTCATCTAGAATACGCATAACTACCTTCTCGCCGTCTAGGATGGGCAATGTAGAGACACGAAGTGCGTAAATGTGGTTATTAACAGCAATCTTGAAGCGACCATCTTGCGGTGCGCGATGTTCATCAATTTTAAGGCTCGCAAGAATCTTAATTCTTGAGACAAGAGCTCCCAGTACTTTACGAGGGAGTTTATTGACCTCTCTCAAAATGCCATCCACCCGGTAGCGAATAAGCACAAAGTTTTCCCTGGGTTCAATGTGAATATCGCTGGCACCGTTTTTTACACCATAATCAATAATTAGGTTTACCGTTTGTGCGATTGGTGAATCCTCGGCGACATCTGCCTCATCCACCATTTCATCCGCACCATCATTTTCCTGTACCGCAATAACTCTTTCGAGTTCGCTCCCGACGTTTGTCCCGTCGTACAGGTCAATCGCAGACTGCACCGTTGTCGTGGTTGCAATGTGCACGCGCACCGGCTTGCTGAGCTGTTTTTGCAAAAAGCTTATAGCCGGAATATCATCTGGGTCTTCCATGGCAACGTATACGACTCCGTCGGCGTCAGTGTCAAACGCTACAGCTCTGTATTGGCGTGCAACACGTTCCGGCACCAGCTCAAGTATGTCTTTATTCAGGTCGTGGGGGTTAAACTCTACAAAAGGAACATCAACTTCTTCGGCGTAGAGCTTTGTTAGCTCCTTCTCGCTAAGGGTGTTTGTAGCCACGACAACGTCTTGCAGAGGTTTTTTCTCGCTTCTTTGTTGTTCGGTGAGGGCTTTCAGTTGAGCATCGGTAAATTTTTCCGTTGACGCCAGCAACTTCTCCACCAAGTTATCTGAAATACGCATTACCGTTAATTATAAACGAAAGCACTATCAAAACATACTAGTGTTGTGTTTTTGTGAGGACGGACCTATAGAAAGTAAAATCTGTGCTGTACTAGAAGCATGCCAAGTAAAAATGTGATCAAAACCGACGTTGCCGAAAGCTATTATCATGTCTATTTTCGTGGCGCCAACAAAGCAAAAATATTCCGCGAGCCAAGTGATTACGAAAAAATGTTGCAGCTTTTCTCTCGGTATCTGTCACTAAAAGAAGCAAAAAACTCTGCAGGTATATCATTCCCTAATTATTCAAACAGGCTAGAGCTGCTGGCATTTTGCCTGATGCCAAATCACGTGCACCTGTTTATTTATCAGCACCAGCAAGGTGTCATGACCGAGTTTATGCGCAGCGTACTTACGAGCTACAGCATGTATTTTAATAGAAAATATAAGCGGACTGGTCCCCTTTTTGAGTCTCGGTACAAAGCCTCGCTAATTACGAACGACACTTATTTCCAGCATATAAGCCGCTACATTCACCTAAATCCTCGAAACTGGAGAACCTACGAATACTCTAGTTTGCCGTATTATTTGCATCAGGTTACGGATGAATGGATTGTGCCACGAAAAATTATTGACGACTTTGAAAGCCCTACCGAGTACTTGAAGTTTTTAGAAGATTATGAAGAAGCTAAAGAGATGATAGACATTTTAAAACACGAATTAGCGTCGCTAGAGTAAGTCAAATATCGATCTATAGGTCCGTCCTATAGATTAAAATTTAAGTTTGCAACACGCTCATGGATGGGTGTAGTCTACGGCTACAACAAATTTAGATTCAGACTACCGGCGAGGTAGTCGTAGACGAAAGGGCTCAACACTATGGCAAAGGCAAGTTCAAAGACAGAAAAGTTAGATCCTAAAAATTCTGACACTAAAAATCAAGAGGGCAAAGACAAAGCTTTAGGTCTTGCACTAGAAACTATCGAAAAACAATTTGGCAAAGGTTCAATAATGAAACTCGGTGAAAACCACGAAGTTGATGTCGAGACAACGCCGACGGGCAGTATTAGTCTAGATCTTGCGCTCGGTGGCGGTATACCAAAGGGCCGAATCGTAGAAGTGTATGGCCCCGAGTCGAGCGGTAAAACAACGCTAACATTGCACGCCATTGCAGAAGTGCAAAGAGGTGGTGGTACGGCCGCATTTATCGATGCTGAGCATGCCTTAGACCCAGCCTATGCAAAGCGTATTGGTGTAGATGTTGAAAACCTGTTGCTCAGCCAGCCAGACAATGGCGAACAGGCTCTTGAAATCGTAGAAACGCTTGTGCGATCAAACGCAGTAGACCTAATAGTTGTGGACTCTGTAGCTGCGCTTGTACCACGTGCGGAAATTGAGGGCGACATGGGCGATAGCCACATGGGCCTACAAGCTCGACTAATGAGCCAAGCGCTACGGAAGCTTACCGGCGTAATCAGTCGAAGTAATACAACGGTTATATTTATTAACCAGATTCGTATGAAGATTGGTGTTATGTTTGGCAACCCAGAAACAACAACTGGTGGCAACGCGCTTAAGTTCTACGCCAGTGTTCGTATGGACATTCGACGAATTTCACAGATAAAAGCTGGTGACAGCGTAGTAGGGAACCGTACGCGGGTGAAGGTGGTAAAGAACAAGATTGCGCCACCTTTCCGTGAGGCAGAGTTCGACATTATGTACAACCAAGGTATTTCTAAAGCTGGCGACATATTAGACTTGGCAGTCAACTTCAACATTGTTGAAAAAGCAGGTGCTTGGTTTGCCTACGATGGTGGCAAAATAGGTCAGGGAAGAGAAGCGGCCAAAACATTTCTTGAAGAAAACCCCGAAGTTCAAGAGCAAATTGCCGTAAAAGTACGAGACTCAGCTAGTAAAGAGGTCTAGAGCGCCCTGCCGCTAGCGGCCAAGTGCTCAAGAAGTACATAAAATGAAAATAACTGCAATTAAGCAACAAGTTAAGCAAAAGAGTAGATATTCTATTTTTGTAGATGATGAGTATGCCTTTAGTCTAGGTTCGGACGCCTTGCTAGATGCACAGCTATCTATAGGTCGTGAAATTGACGAGAGCGAGCTAGCCGCATTTAAAAAGCTCTCGTCAGACGACAAGGCGTACGGGCTGACACTTGCATACATAGCGCGCCGCATGAGAAGTGAAGGAGAGCTACGGGATTATTTTCGTCGTAAGGAATACGACGAAGGGCTCGTTGATCAGTTACTAGAGCGCTTAAAAAAGTCAAAGTGGATAGATGATGTAGACTTCGCAGAGCGTTGGGTAGAAAATCGACGGCAGCTGAAACAGAGTAGTACCAAAAAAATACGCCTTGAGCTGCGCCAAAAGCACGTAGCAAGCGACATCATTGACAATGTACTTGGTCACCAAGAAGAGGACGAGCATAAAGCCCTTAAACTGCTAATTGAGAAAAAACGACGACAAACCCGTTACCAAGATAATCAGAAGCTCATGGCCTATTTAGCGCGACAGGGCTTTGCATATGGCGACATTAAAACGGCCCTGCACGACGGCGACTGATTCCTACAGAGCTAGACTTAAGCGATTGCCCCTGCTCGCACTGCACCCTTGTCTAGCGGGTCGTTGACGATTATTTTCTTATCGGTGATTTCGTTTATTTGGTTCCGGTCTATGCCTAGACTCCCCCCTGTGATGCCCTTCAGTAAACCTTGTGACACATATATTTTTTGTACGTACATAGTTTCGATTTCGGTAGCAAAATCAATAACTTTTCCCAGACGATTTTTATTGAGCGTGACTACCGGCTTACCGAGCAACTGAAAGTCGAGCTCAATAATATCCTTAAGTCGCACAAGGTCACGGGGCTGCATAAGCACATCGTGGTCATTAACTATAAAGCCTTGAGGGATTACGTCGCGAATGTCTTGGTATAGGAGAAGGAGTTCGTCCTTACTAAATTTATCCTCGCAGTAGAACCCTTCTATTTTTAGATTGTCGGGGTTTATAAGTAGGCCGGTCGTTTTGCCGATAGCTTGACCAGTACGCAAACTCATAACTGGTTGATTAAATAGCGTCTCACTTAGCTTAAGCATGGTACCTACTAGTATACAACGAGGCTCTAAGTCATCC
>JBATPG010000006.1:0-8862 GCA_049291335.1 Saccharimonadales bacterium (SeqCode)
CGCTTGGGGTGGTGGCTATGTTTACGGACACCGTTTTACTACTACCAATTATTGGTGCGGTATTTGTGGCTGAAGCCGGCTCAGTTATTTTACAAATTCCCTCTAAAAAATTTCGAAACGGCAAGAAACTATTCTTAATCTCACCAATACATCACCATTTTGAAGCAGCAGGTTGGCCCGAAGCAAAGGTGACCATGCGCTTTTGCGTGCTCGGTATGATTAGCGGTCTTGCTGGGCTTGCACTATTCTTGGCGGGGCGCTTTGCGTGAACGAACGGCGCTCAGTACGGCTTGACCGTAACGCACGCTTGCCAGAAACGGCAGCAACAAAAATGCGTCGTCACCGGCCAGATTATTGGCTGATTGTTCTCGGTGCATTACTCGTAGCCATTGGTCTTATAGTGGTGTATTCCATAAGCCCAGCCTTAAATGAGTTTCGAGGTGGTAACTTTGTGCTACGGCAAAGCGCTGCCATTGGTTTAAGCATTTTGGCTTTTATTATTACTTCACGTATTCCGATTGAAACATTTAGAAAGTACCGGTGGCACCTTGTTGCTATAGCGGCCGTCGGCACACTGATTGCGCTACTTACCCCTGTAGTAAGTGAGTACCCCCAACATAGGTGGATTCGGTTTGGTTCGTTTTCTTTGCAGTCTGTAGAAGTGTTAAAGTTTGCTCTACTGATAGTTGTGAGTAGCTTTTTGGCG
This sequence comes from Saccharimonadales bacterium (SeqCode), assembly GCA_049291335.1. Taxonomy (GTDB): domain Bacteria; phylum Patescibacteriota; class Saccharimonadia; order Saccharimonadales; family UBA4665; genus JAGXIT01. Next base: position 707 of record JBATPG010000006.1, read on the forward strand.
TCGCGTGTTAAAGAGGGCGCGGTAAATGATTTCAAGAAAACACTAAAACCACTAGCTATAGGCCTTACTGTAGTTGCAACTATTGTAGTTTTTGTTCAGAGTGACCTTGGCTCTATGGGAGTACTGGTTGCTATGCTGGGAGCAATGGTTTATATGGCGGGGCTGCATCCTAGGTACTTGATTACCATGATAGTAGCCGTACTGCTCGTAACAACGCTTGCGGTGGCTTCTACGCCGTATCGTCGTGACAGACTTGCTACATACCTGAACCCAGAACAGAGTTGCCAGACCGACCAAGGCTATCAGGCGTGTCAGGCGCTTATTGCAGTAGGTTCTGGAGGTATTGCAGGTTTAGGGTTAGGGAACAGTGTGCAAGCCTATGGGTACCTCCCAGAGGCACAAAACGACTCGATCTTTGCGATTTATGCCGAAAAGTTTGGTTTCTTGGGCTCCATGGTACTTTTGGTGCTATTTATGACGCTGTTCTCGAGAATGCGACTTATAATTGAGCGTGCGCCCGACACATATTCACAGCTACTAGTCACAGGCATACTAGCATGGTTCAGCACACAGGCTATAATAAACATAGGGGCCATGATCGGCCTGCTGCCACTAAAGGGTATTACGCTTCCGTTTGTAAGCTACGGGGGCACAAGCGTACTTTTTGTAGGCGCTGCACTTGGGCTGGTGTATCAAATATCTCACTACACAAGTTTTGAAAATAGGCGAAAGTCAAAAGCTGCTCTCCAAAAAGAGCAGGGGAGAAATAATGAAAATAGTAATGACAGGCGGCGGATCCGGGGGGCATATCACCCCGATCTTGGCCGTCGCTCATGATATACAGCAAGAGCACGAAGCTACCATTACCTACATCGGTCAAAAGGGCGATGTATTTGGGCAAATGGTCGCAGATTCTGACGTAATTGATGCATTCCACACTGTTTCTGCTGGCAAATTTCGGCGGTATCACGGCCAGGGACTTCGGCAAGTTTTTGATGTTGAGACGTTGATATTAAATATACGCGACGCATTTCGCACCCTAGTCGGTACCATACAAGCCTACCGCATATTGGGCCGAGTAAAGCCTGACGTAATCTTCTGTAAGGGGGGCTTTGTAGGAGTGCCTGTGGGCCTTGCTGCTGCCCTAAGAGGTATTCCTTATGTAACTCACGACTCTGACGCCATACCGGGCCTTGCAAACAGAATTATTAGTAGATGGGCTACGCAGCATGCCGTTGCCATGGACGCAGAGTTGTACCCGTACCCAGCCGAAAAAACGCTCAGTGTGGGCGTGCCTGTCGGGCACGGTTACGACGAGGTAAGGAACAAAACTAAGCTTGCCTACCGCAAACAACTAGGGTTAGCCGAATACACGCATATGTTGCTCGTAACGGGCGGTGGACTTGGGGCGGCCAATATTAATACAGCTATGGTTGCCGTTTCAGACGAGCTGCTTACGAGTGTTCCAGGCCTGGTTATTGTGCATACGGTAGGCAAAAACCACGAGGAAAATGTTAGTAACGCATACACAAAAGAACTATCGGGGCATTTGCGAAAGCGGGTCATTGTGCGAGACTATTTACCCGATCTGTTTAGGTATAGTGCCGCTGCAGATGTTGTGCTGGCCAGAGGTGGGGCGACAAACTTTGCCGAACTCGCCTTACAGGCTAAACCATGCATAATTGTGCCTAACCCACTGCTTACAGGTGGACATCAAGTAAAAAATGCTCAATATTATGCAAAAAAGGGTGCCATTGTACTCTTAGATGAAGAAACAATTCAGACAGATAGTAAAAAAGTTGTTACAACGTTGCAGCGTGTGCTTATTGATGAAGCGCTGCAGTCGCGGCTTTCAAAGAACATTAAAGCACTGGCTCGACCAGATGCTACGCGTGAGTTGGCAGAAGTAATTTGGAATGTGGGTTCAGCAAATGCGATTACGCAAGACTAAGCCAGAAGAGCCAAGACAGAGAACCGTTTCTAGGGGCAACGATGCTCCGACGGCTTTTTCATATTATACATCTCAGGGGCCACGTGAACAGGTCAGCACAGTGTCCGCAACGCGTCGTAGCGATACACCTCGCCCAAAGACAGCCGTTACTCAAAAAACAGTACTACGGAGACTTACGAGATGGGTGACATTACTTCTAGTAGCGTTGTTGGTCTTGGGGGCGACAACCCTGAGCGGCACGGCAAAAGTTACATTTACCGGCAATACCGACGCCATGAATGCAGACGAGAAGGCGCAGTATGTGGAAGATGTAAACGCTATAACAAGCGCAGGCATTTTAAACAGGTTTAAGCTAACCGTAAACCCACAAGGCATTGCGCGAGAACTTAAAAAGCGACATCCAGAGTTTCAAAACATCTCTGTTGTAGTGCCTGTATTAACTCGTGAGCTGTATGTGACGGCCTCTCTTTCTGAGCCTGTAGCGCGGACCCAAATACAAGGTCAAACGTACGGCATAGATGCTAACGGCTTTTTGATTGGCTCTTCTGGCGTTACCGATGCCTTACCGCTTATTGTAGATGAGTCTGGCTTAGTACCAGAGTTGGGCGCTCAACTGCTACCGAAGTCTACTATGAACAGTATTTACACTATTACTACCCAGTTAGCGGCCGCTTCGACCCCTGTGAACTATATTGTCTTACAAAAAGACACTCCCTACGAACTTACCGTGTACTTAACAGGGAAGGGTTACCGCGTTAAGTTTAACGCTAAGGCCGATGCTATGCAGCAGAGCGGGGCACTGATAGCAACCCTAAAGCATTTAGGCGCCGCTCAGCCAAAAGAATATATCGACGTTCGCGTCCCAGGCCGAGTGTACTTTAAGTAATTTTTAGCAAAGCCCCCTATGCCCTGATGCCCTCCTCGTGTTCGTATAATGTTCAGTATTTTGAAATACTATAAAAACATATAAACGTAGCAAAGCAGGGGATTGTCAAATAATTAGTAAAAAAGAGAAAAGGGGGCAGAGCGGAATAAAAAGCGACAATTGTCAAAAAAGCACATCTTTTCACAAAAAACGCACATTTCACAAGTAAACTGTGGAAAAGTCAAAAAAGCATATAACAATTGCGTTATAACAAAAAAGCAAACACTAGGGCCATATTGCTGCTGTACGGGTGTGACCGAGTTTAACAGAGTAAGCCATGCGCAAAAGAGCGAACAGAATACGATAGCATAGCACTTTGTAGGTGGTAGCACTAAAAGTCCCCCGTTAGTAGGGGTATGTGTAATCATCTTTATACCTCAGATCAATGTCGTAAAAGATATAATGTACGACATTAAGTATATATCTCAATTCGTGTTGCTCTGCCACGCTCGCCCGCAGATTTTTTGCCAACTAACCTACATTTGTTTTAAATTTTAGTAAACTCCACTGCTTTATGTGTGTCTATAGCTATTTCTGCTACATAAGCCTAGGTTGGCCTATATATTGCCTTTTCGCTTTTTGTTCATTTTTTCGTAAATTAGATGCAACTACACTTTGTTCGTAAAACGTTCATAGTTTTGACATGCTCATAAAATCGCTGGGAATGGCTAATGGCGTATAGCCGTCAATCAATTTTAGAAAATCAGATTCATATATTGCCGTCATATTATTGTGATTTTTGAGATCTGAGACGGATTGGACGGCCTTTGAGACATCTTGTGGTGTAAAATCACCCCCCATTAGCACGAAGTATATTGGTAATTCTGAGGGAGCGTCTTTATACCTGGTTACTTTATGACGGATATTTTTTTCAATGTAGTTAGCCCGATCGGTAGTAAACGTATCCACGCCAAACATTCCACCAGAATAATACACGAAGAAGTCATATCGACTTCTTGAGCCTTTGTAATAGCGTTTCTGTACATGCACATATGGTTCTCCAAACTTAGCAATAAGTATTGGCTCCAGAAAATCCTCTGCGCTAACCCCTCGCTGGCCTGCCTTTGATGCTATTAGCTTTCTGAGTTCACCTTTAGTAAAGTCAGTATCTTCATACCCAAGGCTTTTTCTTAGCTCAACAAGACCCCCATAAGCTCTCTGAATTTGCCGGGCTGACGGAAGGTATTCGTTCTCGTCGAAATCCCTGGCCGTGGGTATGCGACCTGTAGTTTTAATAAAGCGCTCAATGCCCTGATGTATGATCTCGGATGTCCACTTAGTATTGGGTTTCGAAGAGTCTTGGCCATTGCTCATTATAGTACGATGTCCTCAATATGAATGTTGGTTTTTCTGTCTCTACAATATCAAGGGCTGTGTTTATTCGGCGAGTTCGTAGGTGGCTTTAGCAACGCGTTTAAACTGCGGTTTGCTCTGTAGGTTCAGTAGAATAGTTGTTTCTTTAACAAAACGGCTTTCTAGCACTCGCTTGACGATTTCGTCGCGGTGAAGCGGCTCACCTGCCTTCTTAAGAACATCGGTAATAATGTCTGCAACGGTTCCCTTGCTGTATCCCCACTCTTTGAGTGCGTAAATACCACGGCCGATAAGCACAAAGCGCTTGTCTTTGATTAGCTCGTTGTGAATAGCCTGGGTAGTAACATCTTTGCGCTTGAAGTCGCTGTCTTTGATAGCTTCAGCAATTTCGTTAAAGTGCATGTGTGTGCCGTGCTCGCTAAGAATAACGTATATCTTGTCACGAATGTTCTTAGGGTTAACGGTAGGCCACTTTACAAGGCCCCAGCGGCCGTTTAGGGTCGCAAGCTTCTTAGAGACGCTTGCGAGTGCTGCGGCGTATTCGTTGGTCTTTAGACCGGTAACCTTGGCAAGGTCTTTAGACTCTACTGGTGTGCCTGCTTTAGAAACTGCCTCTACACTAACGCCAACTTCTTTTTTCATGGCTGCAGTGTCGTGAGTAGTTGCAACCCCTACCGACTGGTAGAAGTTGTCGTCTTCTGAAATAACACTTAAACCTGGACATAGTTCTGTTAAAAATGCCAAGCGTGATTGGTCTGTACGAGTGTTTTCTGCGGTAAGCGCACTGGTGAGTGCTGTAATACGTGCTGCTTCCCCGCCCTTGTTAAGTTCTGCTAGAACGGCTTGTTCGACTTCTGCAACATGAGGAAGACTTGCACCTGTTTGGCGCAATTTGGTCATAACAACTTTTTCAAGTTGGCGCACGCGTTCGCGTGTAATGCCAAGGAGCTCGCCGATTTGCTCAAGAGTTTCTTTTCGGTCAAATAGGCCAAAGCGTCGCGCTACAATCTCTCGTTCGCGTTCACGCTCAATACTGCCCAGGATGTCCTGTACGATTGATTCGGTCTGTAGAATAGTTTTTTCCTGAGTCATATAACCTCACTAGTATATAATAAATAGTTGCAATTAGTCAAGTACATTTTTTAATAATATAACCTTGAATAACTTGATATCGCAATGTACGAGGTTTTCCCCTTGATTGCGGAGAGCCATATCACTTTACTTGGATGTATCTACAAATGTGCGTTGATAGCCTTATTGTAGCATAAAATAGGCTGGTTTCGCTAGTCTATGTTGTAAAAACTTATTGTTTAACCTTTTGTTGTATAGCCAAAAAGTGGCACAACAAAATGTAGAGCTATTTCTTTTTTCGAGGGGCAAACTTGCGACGCCCAGGGTTTTTGCCTGCTGCAGGGGCAGCTGCAATCATTTTCTTGGCTTCTTCGTGAGTAATAGAACTAGGTTCGACAGATTTATCAATCTTGGCGTTTTTCTTGCCGTCGGTAACGTACGGACCATATCTACCCTTTAGTACTTTAATGCCATCACCAAAGTCAGCTATGTTCTTCTCTGCCTCAGAAACAAGCTTGGCTGCATACATCTCGAGCGCTTGTTCGTGTGTAATCTCGTGCGGGTCAAGTGGTTTAATGCTTACAAACAGCTTCCCTACTTGTACATACGGGCCAAAACGACCGATGTTTGCTTTCATGTCTTGGCCATCTTCTGTTTGGCCAAGTAGTCGCGGCAGCTCAAAAGCTCGAAGCGCTTGTTCGAGGGTGACCGTTTCTAGGGTTGCGCCCTTGGGCATTGGGGCAAAGACTGGCTTTTCGCTTTTCTCATCACCTTTTTCTTCGCTATCACCGAGTTGTAACAGGGGTCCAAAGCGACCAAATCGTGCCAGGATTGGCTTGCCAGACTTGGGGTCGGTGCCGACTTCTCGGGCTTGTGCCACCGATGATCGTTCGATTGTGCCCGACTGAGTAATAAGCTCGTGGAACGGCTTGTAAAATTCTTCTAGCATGTGATTTCTGTCTAATTTGTTGTCGGCGATGTCGTCGAAATGCTCTTCTACGCTGGCAGTAAAGCCGTAGTCAACGATTGGTTCAAAGTGGTTGCTTAAGAACGACGCAATCAGCATGCCACTCGGTGTTGGGACCAATTTGCCCTTGTCGGAGCCAAATTTCTCAGTAATCACTTCTTTTTGTACTGCACTATCGGCATATTTCAGCACAATTACGTCGCGGTCAGTGCCCTCGCCCTCACCCTTAACAGCGTAGCCTCGTGCTTGTACGGTGGCAATAATTGTAGCGTAGGTGCTTGGGCGACCTATACCAAGCTCTTCGAGTTTTTTAACAAGACTACCTTCGCTAAAGCGAGCGGGGGCCTTAGAAAACAGCTGTTTTGCCTGCGCGCTAACAAGCGTTAAAGTGTCACCCTGGGAAACTGCAGGCAAGATGTCGTCTTCCTTGCGGGTGCCGTAGGCTTTTAGGAACCCATCAAAGACAATAACTTCACCCTTGGTTTCAAACACTGCGGTTCCGGGCTTTTGGGTAATGCCTATGGTTGTTTTCTCTATTTTTGCTGGGCTCATTTGTGACGCAAGTGTGCGTTTGCGGATGAGTTCATATAACTTTTGGTCGTATGGGTCATCGCTAGCCACTAGCGTGCTGATGTCGGTTGGGCGTATAGCTTCGTGTGCCTCTTGCGCGCCCTTAGACTTAGTCTGGAAGGTTCGTACCTGCACATAGTCTTTGCCATAAGTATGCTCTACAAAGCTCGCTGCAGCCGCTATGGCTTGTTTACTCAGGTTTACAGAGTCAGTACGCATGTAGGTGATTTTACCCGACTGATACAGGCGCTGAGCTGCTGACATGGTTGCTTTGCTACTAAAGCTTAGCTTCGAGTTGGCTTCTTGTTGAAGAGTACTGGTAGTAAATGGGGCCGATGGGTTGCGCGTGCCGGGCTGAGTAGAAACAGTGTCGACAGTAAATGCACCACCGGCAAGTTGCTCTAGATACGTTTTAGCCTTGGCTTCAGTCTTTGGCCGTTCCGATGCTTCAGCAGAAAACGTCTCGCCGTCGTGGCTAAAATTGGCGTTAATTTTAAAGCTTTCGGTAGGAGTAAACTTGTTAATTTCTGCTTCTCGCTCGGCAAGTAACCGAACAGCCGGGCTTTGTACACGTCCGGCGCTTTTTCCACCAGGGACCTTTTGCCATACCACCGGGCTCAGTTCGAAGCCTACGATGCGGTCTAGAATTTGTCGCGCTTGCTGGGCTTCTACGAGGTGCATGTCTACAGTGCGTGGCTTGGCTATGGCGTCATTGATAGCCTCTTTGGTAATTTCGTGAAAGACAATGCGCTTGGTAGTTTTAAGATCAAGGCCTAACACCTCACAGAGATGCCAGGCTATTGCCTCCCCTTCGCGGTCTTCATCGGTTGCGAGCCAAACCGTGTCGGCCTGCTTAACGGCTTTTTTAAGTTCGGTAATAACTTTCTTTTTCTCGGCATCTACTTCGTAGGTTGTCTCAAATCCGTTCTTAATATCTATAGGAGGTGCGCCACTTTTGGGCTTTTTGGCGATAGAGCGAATATGACCGATGCTACTTAACACGGTGAATTCTTTGCCAAGATATTTTTCAATGGTCTTTGCTTTGGCTGGTGACTCTACGATGACTAAATTTTTTGCCATATGCTTGATACTAGTATATACACTTTACATAATATAGCTAGCCAGCGCCAATACTACCCGTAGTAATGGGGTTGTGTCAAATAAACTTTATTTTGGTGCCCAATGGTTGTTGCCCAGCGGGTATATTTTGCCACTAAGTTCGAGCATGGTCAGAGTCTGGGTAAACATCTCGACACTCAAACTGCTGCTAACTAGTAGCTCGTGTCCATCTGTTGTGCCGTCGTACAAAAGTGTAAGGAGTGCTTCTTCGTCTTCGCTGTCGCCTTTGTGCCTATAGG
>JBATPG010000007.1:0-3643 GCA_049291335.1 Saccharimonadales bacterium (SeqCode)
AACGAAAACGGCTCTATTACGTCTGTACAGACCATTTACGTGCCCGCCGACGACATCTCTGACCCTGCTGTGCAGTTTATTCAGCACGAAATGGATTCCATCATCGTCCTTAGTCGAAAAGTGGCAGAGCAGGGTATACGCCCGGCTGTTGATCTTACGCTTACTAATAGTTCGCTACTAACCCCAGAGATAGTTGGCGATCGACACTATCTGTTAAGTGTTAAGGTGCAGGCGTTGCTACAAAAGTACGAATCACTCAAAGGCATCATTGCAATTATTGGTGAAAACGAGCTAAGCCCAGCAGACCGCTCAGACTACGCGAAGGCCAAAAAACTCATTGCCAACTTTACCCAGAACATGAACGTTATGACCAAGCACAACGGCGTACCAGGAGATTTCTTTACCAGAGAAGAAACGCTTAAAAGCATTGAAGAAATAATCATCTAGGGTAGGGGAAGTCTATGGCAGAAGAAACAACCGCTGACACTACACAGCCCAAGAGCGAGGCTAAGACCGAAAATGGCCCCAGCCCATCATCCGACTTTGTAACACTTAAGATATACTCACCTTTTAAAGTGTACTTTGACGGTGACGCCAAAACCGTTAGCGCCGAAAGCGCCACTGGTCCTTTTGATATTTTGCCAAGGCATCACAACTTTATTACCCTGTTGCAACCGTGCGACGTGCGGGTTATTTTGCCCAACGACGAGGTCGAGTCATTCACTATACAGGGTGGTGTTATGCACGTTCGTGCCAACAAAGTCATTATATTTCTAGACGTATAGCAACAGGCACGTACTATTCAACAGCAATATAGTCGAAGCTAAACGAAGCAAATGCCGGCGCCGGGTCGGCGGTACAAATACTAAACGATGTTGAGTTGCGAGTTATGAAATACGGTAGCCGTGCGGCGCCTGAACCAACTGGGCTTGTTGCAACTTTAGGTGTAGCGTTGAAGCGCTGTGCAAAGTTAACAGTTACAAAACAACCAGCAGAAGGGCTAGAACCGGTGTTAATGTTTACCGAACCAGCAGAGTCAGAGCCACTTACTGCCACGGTCCCGCCAGCTCCAAGTGCATTGCCAGCCGTGCGACCCGGTGTTGAGCCACCAAGTACTAAGTGACGGGTTATAGTTAAGTTTCCATTAAGCTGCAATGTGTTGACACTTAATTGCGGTGCAGAAATTGCACCACCAAAGGTTGCGCCACCCGCAACGGTAAGGTTTTTTTGTACTGTCAGCTGACCTTGCATGGTAGTGTCTCCCTGGACGCCAAGGTTTTTGTTCACCTGAATTTGCTCGAAAATACTGTTGCCCGATACAGTAATACCAGGAATGTTTAGCGTGCCACCAACCTGAATAGTACCGGCTACCTCAAGACTGTCGCGAATAAGCACTTTGCCGGCGAACACGGCGTTACTTTGCACGTTTAGGACTTGCTTTGGTTGCCCAACGGTAACGTCGCTTGTTGCAAGTTGCTTAAGTGCGTCGCTACTAAGCGACTGGGTCGGCACATCGGTTTTAGATGAATTTTTGCTGGCCAAATAGGTTGCCGCCACAATAACACCAGAAAGTATTAGCAGTAGTATAAAGAGCAATAAATATATGTTTATGCCACGTAGGCCATGCTTTTTGGGTGCCTTTTTTGGCACTTCGGTTTTAGTAGCACCAGTGGTTTGCGTTGCGCTAGCGGTTGCGTTCTCGAGGCTATTCTCGTCGTTTGTGGTTTCGAGTGAGCTAGATGATTCGGCTGGTTGTGTTGTTTCTTTATCCATCGTGTTATGTACAGCTTTGGGTACTGCTTACGCTTATCACCATCATACAAGATATGAGCGTAAAATGAAACGTTGCAAATAGAGAAACACTTAACAGTTGCTATCTATACACAAATACGAGAAAATACATGCATAGTTTTGCTTATGCTAAAGAGAATACACATCAACATTATCAGCTTTACTCTGGCCCTGCTTGTGTCAACGCTTGCAGGTGGAGTTGTGCTTGCCCAACAATCTCAGTCAAGCCAGTATCAGGTTAACGAAGTATTTTTTGGTACTGGTGGTGAACTAAACGCCTGTTCTGGTTCGTACTGCGCAAAACAGTCTGCTGGCGAGTTAACCGTGGGCAATACTAAGAGCGGTAATTATCAAGCGCAGGCTGGGTTTAATACTGACCGTGAACCATATATAGAAAGTACACTCGTGGGCTCGGGCGACATTGACCTTGGTGTTCTAACCTCTGCCACCACAAAGACGGGTACTGCTCAGTTTAAAGTAAAGGCCTACTTAACGTCTGGGTACGTGGTGCAAATAGTTGGCGCCACACCAACCAACGGTAGTGAGTCGTTGAACGCCATGAGTAGCACTACTTCGCAAGTTGGCACCGAACAGTTTGGTCTTAACCTAACCGCTAACAACGTGGCAACCGCGTCGCCTACTACCTTTGGCGCTGACCCCGTACAAGATCCCGACTACCCCTCGGACCCATTCGCATTTGGCACCGTTAACACCGACTACGACAACCCAAACACCTTTACCTACACCAGTGGTGACATTATTGCCAGCGCGGCAGAGAGCAGTAGTTTTACCATCTACACCTTGTCATATATAGCAAACATATCTGACGTTACTCCCGGTGGAACGTACACGACCTCTCATAGCTTAGTAGCAACAGCAACTTTTTAAGCAAAGCGGTATTCATCTAGAAGTTGTAGCCAAATATACAACTGGTAAAACGGCTATTATTAAGCCTACACCATAGAAACTCGCTAAAAACAGGGGTAAAATGTCGTTGTAAATAATAATAATCAATTATATTTATTACAACACCGTGGATAATTCACTAAAATAACTTCTTGCATTGCACGTCTAGGCTTGGTAAAGTAGTGTAGTAATAAATAATTAACAAGTTACAACAGGAGAAATATCAAAATGAACATTAAGTTAGAAGCTTTACGTCGACCCGCGGCAGCTGCTATGGCATTAGCCTTGCTTGCGGGTAGCGTAGTGCCAGCATTGCCGACGCCACACGCCTACGCAGATCAACTGCAGGCGCGCACGGTAAAAATGAGTGACTCAACACCTGGTTCTGCCACCGCGCAATACGAGCTGACATTTACTACGGGTGCAACTGTAGGCACAACAGAAGAACTCGTTATCGATTTCTGTAACGACACACCTCTAATTGGGGCAACCTGTGCATTTACAGCAGCAACTGTTCCGACTATTTCTAGTCCAACATCAAGTGCGGGTACACCAGTAACTGTTGGTGCGGGTACGCCAATCCATACAGTACTTATTACTGGCCTAACCATGGCACAGAACACAACGTACACCATTACTCTAACGGGTGGTATCACTAACCCATCAAGTGCCACTACTTTCTATGCACGGATACTCACCTATAACGCAACCTTTGGTGCAACCTATGACCCTGCTGATAACACAGGTGACCCAACGACACCTGGCACATACGTAGACTATGGCGGTGCAGCCTTGAGTACGGTTGTGCAGGTTACTGTTACCGCACGCGTTATGGAAACACTAACGTTCTGCGTTACCAAAGATAACCTAGACGGTACACTTGGTGCTGGTACAGACACCTGTGCTGAAGCAACACTTCCGCCTGCAGTAGACATCGGTCTTGGAA
>JBATPG010000008.1:0-6496 GCA_049291335.1 Saccharimonadales bacterium (SeqCode)
GTCTACGACTGCCTGCATCCTTTGATCAGATAGGTGCTTCCGGTCAAGAGTCATAAAAATATCATCCACTACCCCATCCCGCAACGATGCAACATCTTGGTAATCGAAATCATCAAATTCTCGGTAAACCAAAAAAGGCTGCGGAATAAGCTTATAATTTTCTCCAGGCCCCACGCTACTGATGCTCATATATTAATTATATCACAATAGTCAAACATTAGCAACACTGCGTCTTAGATTTGACTAGATACAATAGCTTCAAAAGGTTTTGCGGGTTGTTGTAGCCACCAGGTAACGGCAGTCGCCGATATTTCTGTAGGTGAAGTGCTTTTACGTGGCGTTGTGGCTACTCTGCCGCCAACGGCAACTACTAGTTGAGTTTCATGTAGGGTTACAACGAGGAGCTGTGGAAATTTTATTGAGAGTTCATGCAACTGCTCAACCAGGGGTACCAAAGCCATGTCCGATGTGAACGCATAAGGAGTTTTAAGTGAAGCACCAAGGGTACGAAGCTGGTCTATAGTAAGCACGAGTAGAGTTTGAGGCCTAGTAAGTAGCGCGGTTGGTTGGCGGCAAAAATAGTCTGCGGCGTCATGTGAAACAGCTAGTATGCCACTGTACTTCCCTGCAAAGTTATCGAGCATGGCAATTGTTTCACTGTTTTTGCCAAAATCACCGGCTAAATGTACGGCGTCTGCCCAGTGTGCACCCATTAGCAGCTCGCTGAGGGCATTTGTGGCAAAAGAACCGCTACGGTTTGCACTAGCGTATTCTGCCAAGGGATACGACTTTTTGAGCGTCTTAAAAAGCGACTGAGGCATAAGTACTCGGGCCACGCCTATGCCAGCCTTGGTGGCCGCGTCGTAGGCTATAGCTGGTTGTATGAAGCTTTCGCTGTGCCCGCCCACAATACATAGCTTGCCCGCCGTACTTCGCATTTCGGGGCGCGACCAAACAACGTCTTCAAACAGTGGCTTGTCGGTTTGCTTTACCCAATATGGTTGCGATGTTTTTGGCATTATGTCTGTGATTGTGCTATAACGTAGGCATAATGGCAAGTTACTATAAAATAAACAGCGAGATGGGCTCATGGGTTAGAGCAAAAGAAGCCTTAGAACCGGCTGTGCCTAGGTATTTGCTTTCTGGTAACCCGCTCGACACTGAAATAGAAATTATCGATTCTTTGTCGGGTAATTGGGAGGCCTTTCTGGAAGCCGATGCTGCTCAGCATCATACTAGCGCTGCTCAGAATCTGCTAGAGATGGTTCTTGGAGTCCGCCGCGCAAGTCGGGTAGATGCATTGCTGGCATCGGGAGGGCTAGAACCTAGAGCCTCTGTGGCAAAGTCCATAGCCGTACTGGCGGGTACTATGGATCGTACATGTGTTGACGTTGTTGACCCGTCTATTATTACCCAGCTGTATGGGTTTACTGTTGATCCTAAACGGCATTTTCCCAATGATGAATCATTAGTAGCTAGGCAGATCGGACAAAGAGTAGTCGGTACTTCGCTACAATATATTCACCGAGTGCAGCATAAGCCCGGGTTCGTATTTCCTAGTCAGGGCTAGCGTATTAAGCTATTGATGTGCGGAGTCGGTTGCGTGCTTTTGTTACAGCCATTTAGGACATTGTGAAATCTAATTCAAAAGTCTGGCAACTTCACGGATATCTTGAGTTAGTACGTGGTCGTTTGAGCCAAATGTTATGTTGGTTTCGACTAGACCGCCTGATAAAACTTGCGGCAGCCAGTACTGGTCATCTTCCCACATGTCTTCATAAGGTATATTTGCGATTTTGAACCATTTTGGAGCCATTTCTTCGCTTTCGGTTGGTTCGCCCCGCCACTTTGTAACTATGTACGTGTGGACTAGCATTTGAAACGGCTTGTCTGTGTCGGCATTAAGGGTAAAAACATGGTACGCGACTTTTGCATAGGCTGTGGGCGTCACACATATTTCTTCTTGGGACTCTCGAACCAATGCCTGTTCCACAGTTTCGTTTGCAGTGACCTTGCCACCCGCGCCGTTCCATTTGCCTTCTCCTAGGCCGCGCTTTTTCATGGCCAATAGTATTTCGTCATCACGACGTAAAAATGCTAGCGCGCAGACAATTTGTTTCATAGGTTTTCTGCTGCTCGCAATTTGTTTTCAAAATCTTTCGCTAGCGTGTAGCCGGTTGGGTCAACCACAGTTTTATATTGAATGATTTTTACTAATTTTTCTGCTGCTTGTGAAGGTGTCCCGTCGTTGACAAGATAAAAATGGTCTGTCGCAAGTGCTTGTTGCTGACTCCAAGCCGAGCTGCTAACAGCCTCTCGTAGTCGTTTGGCCCTATTTGCATCTCCTGCTGGAAAACGTGCATCAAATCGTGGCTTCCACTGCTCATATGGCGTGACCAGACTAACAACTAGCAAGTTGCCAAACCCAAGCTCTCTAAAGCGTGCCACCGAGGTAGCGTACATGTCTTTTAGGTTGGCCTTACCAGAGTAATCAGACAGATACGTTGCCATGATGTGGTTGGTTTCTGGATGTATGGCATATTGCAGCAGCTTGCCAGCCTGTACGTCTTTATAAAACTTAGATAGGCCATTGTGGTCATGAGGGATGTACTCTCGGTATGATCCAGGCGTGTCTCTGTCTTGCTTAGGACGTGTAGTTACCGAGGGTACATAGTGCCAACTTTTGTTAGCATGCAGAGCGGCGTCAATTAGCATATTTTTACCCGAAGTACTTGGGGCTACAATGCCAACAAGCGTTATGTTCTGCAAGTCTAGTTGCGTTGCCTTGGAGGGCTTTTGGTTGTTTTCTAGTCGCCTGAGTTCGCGTAAAATCTGCTGTGTCCCAGGCGAGATCACACGCTTACCTGCTGGTGGATTAGTTTTAAGGCGGTTGTTGTTTCGTGCTCTAGTTTGTGCCCAGCTATAACCCACGTTAGTGTAGCGTTTTGGGCTTTTTGGGCAACTTCATAGGCAATAGCCGGAGTGCAGACCATGTCATAGCGGCCCTGCACAATGTGGATCGGTATTTTTAGTTTAGAGACGCGCTTTAGTATGTAGTTATCTGGCAGGAAGCACCGTTTTGACATGTAGCGCATTTCTATTTGTATGCTCGTGGGGTCAAACTCTTCGTAATTTGGTGTAATAAAAGTGTCGTCGAGTGCTATCACGCTACCCTCTAGAATGCTATATGCGAAGGCGGATTGTTTGGCTTTTTTGTCGTCGGCTCCCACAGCTTGCTTAAAGTGGTACTCACTAGGGTTTGCCTGGTATTTCTTAGGCGTTAACCCCAAATAGCTGTCCCATGCGTCGGGGAAATGCGTTTTAAACAGGCCCTGGTCCACCCAATTTATTTCGGCTTGAGACCCTGTAAACACGCCGGTAATAACGAGCGCGTGCACCCTGCTTGGTGCCGAAATTGCATAGTACAGCGCTAAGCATGATCCCCATGAGCCACCGGTCAGTATAAATTTGTCGATGTTTAGTTTGTTGGCAATGGTCGTAATGTCAGCAGCCATGTGCTGGGTCGTGTTGTGGTGCCATTTGCCTGCTGGAGTGCTGCGGCCACCGCCCCTTTGGTCAAAAAACACCACTCGCTGAGTTTGGGGATCAAACAATTTTTTGTTTTTGTCTTTGCAGTTACCACCAGGGCCACCATGTAAATAAATAATTGGTTTTTTGGCTTTTTTGTTGCCCCAGTCGTGCACATACAGCACATGACCGTTCCCTACGGGCAGCATGTGTTCTTTAATGGTAAATTCGTCTGGCGTCATTATTTTTTCCAGTCTCCACCGTTAATTCTGTTTGCATGTGATTTTACGTGCCAGTCATGCGGATTGGACTGCCAGATTTCTTCGTGCATGTCTTTTGCGGCTTGTGTATAGAGCTTGGTGTCTGCAACGATTTTTCTAAACTGCCGCCAGTCTTCGGGCAGTTTCATGCCTGTAGATATTTGCTCTTGTAGTTCTAGGTCTACATCTAAGTTATCTGCGTCTTTAACAATTTTTGCCTCAAGACTCTCTCGTTTTTCATATTCTTCAAGCAGGGCTACGAATTCACTTTTAAGGGAAGTGTCGTGAAAAATATCTGCAAGTGCTTTTGTTTCGTCCCTAGAGACGTATTGACGTGCCAGGTAGTCAACATCGCCGGTTCGACTTTCGGCAACGTCATGCGCCAGGGCCATCTTCATTATTTTTGCGGTGTCTACTTTTTTGTCCTGCTTACTCGCTAAAACAAGTGCAATCCAGACGACTCGAAACATATGCTCGCTGTTGTTGGCAACATTGGCCATATGAAAGCGTTGCCATTGGCGAGGCATGTTGCGAAGAGCCCCAATTTCGTACAAAAACTCCAGTTCTCTACTCATATATTGATTGTACCACCCTAAGTAACTTTGTTTTGGCATAGTCCAAATATCCCCATTACTTTTGAACCCAAAACGGGGTCCCCACAAAACCTGTTTTGCGGGGTGAAGATGTAACCAAAAGGCCTACGGCAAGCTTCCAGCTCTTGGTATACATGTTGTCAAACACTACAACCAGACCAACAACTCGAGCTACGCTCTCAAACAAGTTGTTCTGACTCTTCGCTACACTCAGAGTGAGTTGTAGGTTTAATCAACAGTACAGCCAGGAGCCTCCAGAATTGCCGGGAACCCCAGAACAGCCCTTGCTCATGCGCTTGCTTTGCTTTTGGAGATTACGGCATTTCGGAGCCTTCCTGGCTAGAACATTGTGGCAAACACAATTTTACAAGCCGAGGACTGTCTGACGAGGTTTTAGACTGAGTAAGTCTAAAAGCGAGGAGTTCCGCAGGCGATTGTGTTTGTTATCAATGCTTCTACCAAGAAGGTGGAGCATGCCGGCACATTTTGCTTACTTTTGTGTGGCAAAAGTAAGGAGTAATTCGTTTATAAAGAAAAAATAACCTATATTAGAAAACGTTACAAAACCTATTTCGGTTCTTTCATTAAATTTCAATTGAGACTGGGCAATGGTCGCTACCCATAACATCGGCATGAATCTGCGGGTTTTTAACCCTGCTTGCTATGTCCTTGCTTGCCAGCCAATAGTCTATGCGCCACCCAACATTGCGCGCGCGAGCATTGGCCCAGTGGGTCCACCAGCTATAGGCGTCTGCCTTGTCTGGGTAGGCGGTGCGAAATGTGTCTACAAAGCCAGCGTCTACAAAATTTTGAAAGCCTTCGCGCTCTTCGTTGGTAAAGCCGTGCTTGCCGACGTTTGGCGCGGGGTTGGCCAGGTCAATCTCTTGGTGGGCTACGTTAAGATCGCCGCAAAACAGCACTGGCTTCGTCTTTTCTAGCCGACTAACATAGGCCAAAAAGGCCTTGTCCCAGTGCTTGTGGCGGAGCTCTAGCCGAGACAAATCACCTTTGCTGTTTGGGGTGTAGACTGTAACGACCCAAAAATCGTTAAACTCTGCGGCAATCACCCTGCCCTCGGCGTTGGGATCGCCGTAGGTGTCGCCGGTAACGCTAAACTCTTTAATTATGTCTTCTGGGAACCCATCTACGTACCGCAAAGCCTCTTTTTTAGAGAAGATAGCTGTGCCACTATAGCCTTTTTTAACAGCACTGTAAAAATGCTCTTGATACTGGGGTAAGTCTAGTTCAAACTGGCCACGCTGTGCCTTGGTTTCTTGCAGGCACAATATGTCTGGGTCGTGTTCCTCTATAAACTTTTGCAAAGCACCCTTGGTAAGTACTGCGCGTATGCCATTTACATTCCAGCTGTATAATTTCATGACTCTAGTATACTAGAACTATGTATAAACGAATTCTTTTAAAATTATCAGGTGAACAGCTTCAGGGTGACCTAAACGGCGGCTTTGACTCAGAGCGGGCTGCCTGGATAGCCGAACAAATAAAGCCAGTCGTACAATCTGGCACGCAGGTTGCCATAATCGTTGGTGGCGGTAACTATGCCCGTGGGGCGCAACTTATGGGCAATGGCATTGTTGACGTAACAGCACATAACGTTGGCATGATGGCTACCATAATGAACGCAATAGCAGCGGCAGACGTGTTCAACAACGCGGGGCTGCCTACTCGTGCGCTTAGTAACATCAAAGTTGAGCAGTTTATAGATGACTATACTTATAGGCGCGCTATAAGCCACCTTGAGAAACACAGAGTCGTTATAATTGGCGGCGGCACGGGCCGACCGTTTGTTACTACCGACACCGCAGCTGTTAACTTAGCGTTAGAACTAAAGTGTGACGCCATAATTAAAACCACCAAGGTAGATGGTGTGTACGACAAAGACCCAAACAGGTTCTCCGACGCTGTAAAATATGACACCCTTAGCTACGACGAAGCCCTTGCAAACAGTGACATACAGGTTATGGACAAGGCAGCACTTGGCATGGCGCTAGAAGACAAAAAGACAATTATTATTTGCGACTTGCTGACAGATGGCAACATAGCACGAGCTGCCCATGGCGAGGCTGTTGGCACTACAATAAGCTAAATAGATGAAAC
>JBATPG010000009.1:0-10600 GCA_049291335.1 Saccharimonadales bacterium (SeqCode)
CCCCAAGCGCTGTACCAAGAGCAAACGACCCTACGTCACCCATAAAGAAACGAGCTGGATACACATTAAACCAAGTGTAGCTTAAGAGTGCACCAACAATAGTCGCACAAAAGCCCGCAATACCATACTTGCCCTCGACTGCAGCGATAATAGCGTACACACCAAACGCAATCGCTGTAAGGCCGCCAGCTAGCCCGTCGAGACCGTCGCTAATGTTAACGGCGTTGGCTGTGGCGACCACAACGAGTACAAACAACGGGATAATCACCCAACCCAGGTGTAAGCTGGCTGCATGGATCCCTGGTAGTTGCGTACTATCGAACCCAAGTTTTGCAAAAAAGAACCAGCCACCGATTGCTGCAACAATAGAAATAAGAAGTAGCTTAATCTTTGACGGTAAACCAGCAACGCCCGTACCGTCACCCCGAATGTTTATAATATCGTCAATTAGTCCAACCAATGCCGCGCCGACAAAGGCGGCAACAGGTAGCCAGGTTTCTTTACGGTCAAAATTAAGCAACAGCGTCAGAAGCGTTACAGACACAACAAAAATCACCCCAGCCATAGTTGGGATGTGTCGTTTGTGCTTCTCGGCGTGCAATTGTGTTAAAACTTTCGCAGGGGCTCCTGTGAGAGTGGTGGTTCTCGGTCGTTTCCATAGTTGCCACTTATAGGCAATGGTTGTGTACAGCGGAGTAATAAGCATGCTGAGCAAAAAACCAGCTACCCCGAGCAAAGCGATGTTTAACAGTTCGGTACCGCTTATTACCATTTGCCCTGCGTTCATTTGTTAGTTCCTATCTTGGTTTTCATTAGTCTTAAAAATACCTTTCTCTAGTATACCCCTGTTAGAGTTTATGGGGAAGTCTTGGGTTCTACACCGTAATTATCTATAAGCATATGTGCAACTTCGGCAAAAACTGGTTGCCCTGTCTGGGCGCCTGCATAACCTGCGTAGCCGCGTGGCTCGATATTGTAGATAACAACTGTATACTGCGCTGTATCGCCACCCACAAAGCCCATAAACGTGCCATTGAAGGCATCTTCACGGTATAGCCGTGTCTTGTTGTCGGCAATCTGTGCAGTGCCTGTTTTGCCACCCACAATGTATTTATCTCCAAAATTCATATATTTAAACGATTTGGCATGAGACTTTGTTACGTAATCGAGCAAGGTAACCATGTCTTTGCTTGCCTGTTCAGAGACAACATTTGTACCTAAAACCTTAGACTCTGTCTTTTCGCGTGTACCGTCAGAAGAAATTATTTCATCAACTAGGCGCGGTTGATAAAAAGTACCTCCGTTAACGATTGCACTCAGCGCAGCGCCCATCTGCATTGCAGTGGCGTTATATGCTTGGCCAAACGACATATTGGCGAATGTTAAATTTATACCAGCACCGTTGTCTTCGGCCTCGGGCACATAGCCGGTGCTTTCATAGCCCTGCTCAACCCCTGTTAGTTTGCTTAGTCGATATTTATTTACAAAATAGTCATACAGCGTCGAACGGCCTTGCATGTTCAGCTTACCCCCGCCTAGTTGCATTAACTCCCAGGTTGCGCCAGTGTTCAAAGACAGGTCAAGAAGTGATTTAATGCTTTGCGGCCCACTTCCCTTGCCTTCAGCAACGTTCAGCACTTTAGCACCGTCAATCTGCCATACGCCAGGGTCATTGTACGTCGACCCAGCGTTTATCACGCCCTTGTCAAGGGCCGCAGCAGTAGTAAGCACCTTAGTAATAGAACCGGGTTCTATTGCGTTTGCTACCACTCCATTTTGAAAAAGAGCACCGTCTTGCACGGTTTGGTAGCTAGCAGGATCATAGGTTGGGTAGTTAGCCATGGCCTTAACAGCCCCGGTTTGCGACTCAAGTATGACGCCACTGACCATTTTAGACTTAAATTTTTCTTGAGCCCGTTGCAAAATGGCCTCTAACTGGGTTTGCATGCCAATATCTAGCGTCAGCTTCACATCTTTGCCTGGCACCGGCTTACGAGACAAATTGTCTTCGTTGGCCGCGAGCGGCACGCCGTTTACATCTGTTACAGCCTTTAACCAGCCCGTGGTTCCGCCCAGCGTACTATTGAGCGCCTGTTCTAAACCATATTTACCAGCACCTTCATCGTTAACAAACCCCAGCGTCTGAGCCGCTAAAGTTCCTTGCGGATACGTTCGATAGTTATTTTCTTGGGTTCCAACACCTGCAAACTCAAACGATTGAATCTTTGCGCTCTGCTCTTTTGTCAAACGCTTAGCCAGTACGACATAGCGACGCTTTTTATTAGCTATAAGTTCGCGTATCTCGGCCTCATTGCCCCCGACAACTGGCGCCAAGCTGCGAGCAACCGCATCGACATCTTTTACAACCGTCGGGTCGGCATACAGTGTAAAGAGCCGTTGGTTAATAACAAGTGGCACTGAACCACCCTCACTGGTTGTGGCGTATATGGCACCTCGGGTTGGTACTACTTCGTATTCGTGCACCTGGTCACTTAAAGCGACTTGTTTATAATGATCGTACCGAATAACTTGAATATAAAAGAGTCGTAACGCAAAAACACCAAACAACAGAATCATGGCACCGTACCAGATACGGACACGTGTTATAGAATGTGCTTCAATGTTTTGCGATTGCATAGTTCAATGTTCTAGTATACCGCAAAAGCTTATTCTACGCTCGCAGAAGGAGCTACGGGCGTCATGCTTTTCGCTTCTGGGCTGGTTTGTACGCGAGCTAGTGCTTGTAAACGAGCAGATGAAACTTCTAGGTCATCGTGCTTGTTTTTTAGCGCAGTTTGCTCACGTTCTAGGGTATTTATCTGGTACCCATACGCATTTGTTTTAGTGACTTGTGTTAGATACAGCAACCCGAGCAAACAAGCCAGCACTAGTAGCAAAATAGTATTGCTAACGGGTCCAAGACGGGTGTCTTTGGGCCGAAAACTGACTGAGTTATGATTCCGCATCGGAGCGTGCTGTCTACCTAACGCCACTGTGCTTGAATATGTCATATAGTGAAACTACTTTTTTATGTTTGTTTTTGTGGTGTCTCAGAGCACGACAAGCGTACTCTGAGACTTTTTTTGGTTGTACTTATCCGACTTTTACGTGGACTTTGTACGCTCGGGAGCTACTTTTTACGCGAATTGGCATATTAGTCGTCCCTTTCTTTGTTATTTTTGTTTGCTACGGCTCGAAGTTTTGCACTTCTCGCGCGCGGATTGGAAACTATTTCATGGTCGTCGGCGACGACAGGTTTTGATGTAAGTAAGTCGTATGGGGCGTCGTAGCGATTGCCACTAACGGCCGCAAAGGCTTGCTTAACTATACGGTCTTCAAGGCTGTGGAAGCTAATGATCCCTAGCCTTCCGCCAGGTGCCAGTAACTCGAGCCACAATGGTATTGCTTCGGCTAACATCGCTAGTTCATCATTTACTGCTATTCGCAGCGCCTGGAACGTTCGCGTCGCCGGGTGAGTCTTACCCCTGCCAGGCAAAGCCGTTGCGATTGCTTCTGCAAGCTCATCCGTATACGTAAATGGACGCTTGGCGCATAGCATTGCTGCAATACGTTTAGCGCGTGGCTCTTCGCCGTAACGCCGCAAGACATCTATAAGCTGGACTTCAGTAAACATATTTACTATATCTGCAGCTGTTAGTGCTTGACGCGTATCCATACGCATGTCGAGTGGCGCTCGTGCCCGAAAGCTAAAGCCTCGATCTGTTTTGTCAAAGTGCAACGAAGACACGCCCAAATCAGCAAGTATCATGTCGAACTTTTGTTCGTGGTGTTGCAGCTCTTTGCCTGCAGATAAAAAATCTGTGTGCATAAGCTGGGCGCCTTGCTCAGCCATAGGGGTAAGAGCCTCAATAGCTTCGCTATCGCGGTCAACTAACACTACTCTGGCTGGTGCCTCAGTGACTTCGAGTATCGCTTGTGCATGTCCTCCATAGCCAGCGGTCATATCAAGATATGATTCGCCTTTTGCGGGGTGCATGTACTTCACGACCGACTCTAAGAGTACCGGGACATGAATACTATATTGTTTTGTTGTGTGCATACTCGCACTTTTGTTTTTATATTTGTTTTGGTGTTTTTGTTTTGTCTACAGGGTTTTCCCTGTTGAATCGCAATATCACCTAATCAGCAGTCAACTGTTTGTTTTTTTGGGGTTTTTGTTTTTGTTGTCTTTTCAGTTTGCGAAGGTAGGAAGAAAATTTCGTTAAACGAGATAGAATCTCTGTTTCTTCCTGCTTCCTGAAAAGTAAGTTGAGAGACTTATGTGTGAGGTGGAGTTTTGGGAGGTGTTTTAATGGAAAGAACTAAGGTTTTTTTCATGTGGTACCTTCGAATATCCACGTGTTGACTGCCGAATAGCTAATGACAACTCTCGCGCTCTACATATGTAGACATCTGTAACAGATGTGCGATGTTATCTTCTATTATTTTTTAATGTTCAAGGGGCGCCGAAGCACGATACTTTACGTGTTTTCGACTGCCAT
Source organism: Saccharimonadales bacterium (SeqCode) (assembly GCA_049291335.1). Classification (GTDB taxonomy): domain Bacteria; phylum Patescibacteriota; class Saccharimonadia; order Saccharimonadales; family UBA4665; genus JAGXIT01. The sequence goes on from JBATPG010000009.1 coordinate 4,503, forward strand.
TAAGCGCCAATATTTGCCAACGCTGACTGCTGCAACCTCGCGGTCGATGTGCGCATAGTCTAGCAAATGCTGTTCTAGCGTTATACGACCTTGCTTGCCGTCGAGCGATTGCTCTACCTTGCCCATGCGGAATTGAACGTTCAAGTCGGCCGTTCGCTCGTCTAGGATGTCTCCTTCAAGCTTAGGTTCGACCAGATTGTCCCATACTGCTTTCGGGTATAGGTGCAAATAGGTACCAAATCCACGGGTGATCACTGCTCCAGATGCAAAAACGTCTCGAAGCTCAGTCGGTATGGTTAACCTTCTTTTCTCGTCGAGTTTACGCTGGAAATAGTCCACCTGTGTCATAATTGGTTGCTTTAATGTCCGTGAGTTTTTATTTTTTACTTTTTAGTAGGAATGCCATATTTTTTGATGGGCTACCTACTATTACCCACTGAAAGTAGTTTACTACCCACTATCACCCACTGCAATACACAAAATAGAAAAAAGTGGTGCAATTTACACCACTTGTACACATATACTACTACCCCCTACTCGCCAAGATACTGCTTGGGCACAACGTACCCCGTACCGGGTTGCAAGAGCGTTGAATCACCTTCTAGGGATGCTTGGCCCACAATAATTCTCGTTATATCTGATGGGTCTGTAACATTTGGAGCAATTTCTTTAGCAATCGAGGTTGCGGTATCACCGCGTTGAACTATGCCAACTTCTACAACTTCTCCATTGCTTAAGACTACAGTAAAAGGCTCAAACTTTTCCCCAGAGCCGGTACTTTCAAGAGCTTGATCAATTACTAACTTGTTGCGCGGGTCCAACGCTTCTCTTTTGGCTAGATCGCTAAGAACCCCTGGCTTGCTATACGCTTCTAGGACCTTGTCACCTTCAACCACTCGTTCAACACCCTTTAGTGCAGGAGGTAAGCCAACAATTAGTCCAGAAGCTATGGTAGCCCCAACTACTGCGCCAGCGGCGGCTACAACTCGATTTCGACGCACCTCAACAGCTGAGGGGGCACCTTCAAATCTTACAGCTACGTGTGTGCTTGCTAGCTCAGCCCGTCGAGCATCGTAGGCTTGCCTTTGCGATCTCACTGCTGCTGCATTTTCAGCGTCAGTTGTAACTCGTACGGGTGTTTCGTGTGAGGTTGTCATAATTGTATTATATTCCTTTTATGCTTATTTGTCAAGACGTCAAGTTTAGGTTCCGCTTATATAAGGACGACGCGCTTGACTGGTAATAATATGACCATGCAGGGTTTCTGCATCGCGCACATGCATAGAACTAAGCGAGTAAGCTCCATGCATTGGCGAAATGTGTGACGCAGTGTTAAACGCATGCCCACTGCTCTTGCCTGCGGTAACAAATACTGCTGCCAGCGCTATACCCATACTAAAATGGAAGTGAAGCGGGTGGACCAGTAGTTTTTGGCCGAGAAATGAGTGATGCTTTTTGTGTTTTGTCATATTTTTGTTTTTTTGATTAACATGTTTAATAGTAGCAAATTAAAACACTTTTGTCAATATCCCGCTAATACTTATTGTCCCTCTTCTTAATATCTATAGTATTTATTCCAATAGTCCTACCCTTACTTTTGCCACGGTAGATGTAACAAAACGTGCCGTCATGCTCCACCCTCTTGGTAGACCATTGATGAAAAGCACAATCACCTGCGGAACTCCTCTCTAGTAAGGCTATGCTATAGCCTTACTAGTTCGTCAGACAATCCTCGGCTTTGTTAGATTGTGCTTGTCACAATGTTCTAGCCATGACGACTCCGAAACGCCGTAACTCATGAAGCATCTGTGTGTTTAATGTCTTTGAGGTTCCCGGCAATTCTGAAGGCTCGTGGCTGTACTGTTGCTTAAACATACAACTCGTCCCGTAGGGGCCAGGGCAACTTGTTTGAGGGCTGTAGGCCCGAGTTGTTGGTCTGGGGTTGTACTGTTTGACAACATGTAGACCAAGAGCTGGAAGCTTGCCGAGGCCTTTTGGTTACTTTTGGGCGCCAAAAGTAATGAAGGGTTTATAGGGGTAAAAAAATAAGACCGAAGTTCAAAAACTACAGTAAATCTAGGTCGGACAAAGTAATCGACTCGCCAGGTTTGAGGCCAATGAACTGAATACCGTGTGCTTTAAGCGCCGTTTCGGCCTTACCATACACAAACTCGACGGCTGCTTCTGTAAAGAACCAGTCGTGTACAGGTATAACCACTCTTGGTTTCAGCTCAATCGCAAGCTCTACCGCTCGTATTGTATTGCCCCACGGAGCAGTAACTGGCAAAAATAAAACCGGCATGGTCTCTGTAAAACTATGGCTATCTCCGGGGTGCGAAACGGTCTCGAGATAATGCACACCTATTTGTTGAGGGGTTGCGCCAAAAACTTCTATAGATTCGTGAGGTGAAGTAAAAAGCTGGGCACCATCGGGCGCAGTAGTAGTGGCTTGTATTGCATGTTCTTGCAACATATCTACAACCGCCTGGGTAGACGTTATGGTAGCGCCAGGAAACTTTGCCAACAGAGATTGCAGTGACTCTAGATTGTAGTGGTCAGAATGCTCGTGGGTTATAAATATATGATCAAGTTTTGGAATGATTTCAGGGGAAACTGGGTAAAAACCACCTGGGTCAAACAGCACAGCACTCTCAGGTGTTTCTACATATATACAGCTGTGACCAATTTTGGTTATTTTCATGATTGCTTGGTAGACTTGCGGTGGTTAGGGCGCCTAAACTGCGCATAGGCGAGCTCTTTTTTGTGGTCGCTAAGGTCAATAATGTACTTTTGAAACGCCTGCAGCAACATAGAAAAACGTTGGTTAGGTGTTAGTATTTTGTGAAGCTTGTTCTGTTCTATGAGGTACTCAGCAAGCGCAAAGAAGTCTCCGTCACCACTGACTATGACTGCTTTGTCGTAGTTTGGTAGCTCTTTCATGGCGTAGAGCACGAGGTCGGCGTCTATGTTGCCCTTTACGGTCGTTTTTTCGACATCTTGCATGCCCTTGCCTTTTACGTTTTCGCTAACAGTGGACTTGATCTCAGTAGTTGGCTTGAGGACCACCAAAAAGCCATGATCATACATTTGCTCGTACAAAGACTCGTTAACTTGCATGTAGCCAATAAACATATAGGCCTTGGTAACGCCATGTTCGGTAGCCAGCCATTCGCGAAACTTGTGCCAGTCCATCTTCCAGCCCATTTTTTGCACACCAAGGTTTAGGTTTTGGCTATCAATAAAAGCGTAGTTGTTGGGCTTTTTTGGAACAACAGGTGCTTTTTTGCGGTTTCTAAACTTCCACGGAAGTCGTTTTACTGGATTGCCCTGTTTATGTGTCGGTGCGTCTGCCATATAGGCTCATAATACCATGCTAGACATCTGTTAAGCCACTTTCATTGGCAATAAGTTTTAAAATGTCGTCGGCGTAGTTTTCTATTTTCATGGGGCCCATGCCTTTTACGCCTTTTAGCGCCTGGGTAGTCGCTGGCTGCCTGGCCGCAAGCTCAACAAGTGTAGAATCGTGCAAAACCATGTAGGCTGGGATTTTCTTTTCTCGCGCCGTACTACTGCGCCACGACTTAAGCACCGCTAGCAATCCTTCATTTACCTGCACATGTCCTGCGGTAGTTGCGTGTTCGTCGCTTTCGACAAACTCGGGCGTTTGGGCAGAAAGAGCGTCTGATAAAACTCGTAGTTCTGCGTCGTAAGCGTGTATTTGCGGATGCATGGTTAAGGCCCGAGCGTTTATGCCCGAAAGGTAAATGCCTTCTATGCTGCGTACCCGAGAAAGCGCCACATAGCCCATGCCCGGGCTAAAACTACGGCTAAGGTCTATTTCGGCAGCGTCAAGGCTCATGCCCTGGCTTTTATGTATAGTTATGGCCCACGCCAGCCGTAGTGGCAGCTGGGCTACCTCGGCAATAACTCGGCCGTCTTCTTCAAACTTCCACGAAAACTTTTCGACCAAAATTTCTTTGTCATTTTTTAGCACCACTAGTGGCTTGCCGTGCACAAAATCTACCACTGTACCCCGAGTGCCGTTTACATAGCCCTCGCCAAAGTTGTTGGCCACAAACATAACCTCGGCACCTTTTTTAAGCTGCAGTTTTTGTGGCGCCAACACAGCGTTACTCAGTTGCTCTGCCCTGGTGGCGTTGCCGGTGTGTTCCATGGCATATTGGTGAATACTATCATCTAGTTCGTTTAAAAACGTTTGGTTTATTCTGTCGACATCCATGTTGTGGGTATATAGCCGTGTTATGTCGGGTGTTACATGCTGTTTTTGCGTCATACGTTCTTGCAACATCATTTCATGCATTTCGTTAACATCGTCTTTACGCATGGCAGAAAGCAGGTCGAGAAGCGCATCCCCTGCCGTAACACGGTGTTGCTCGGTAAGGTAGCAGATGTTTGGGGCTAACTCTAACCAAGCGTCACTTTGGTGGGCAAAGTCTGGCTGGTCGTTACCCCTGGTAATAGGTGGTAACTGGTACAAGTCGCCTACTAGCAGGACCTGCATGCCGCCAAATGGTGCCTGCGAGGCGCGAAGTTTTTTGGCAACCGCGTTTATAGCGTCAAGCCGCGCACCGTGCAACATAGAAATTTCGTCGATTATAAGTATGTCGGTGGCGTTATAGCGCTTTACTAGCTTGCTTGTTGCGTTCATGCGCTCTAGGTCGTGCTCGCTCACGTGCTCTTTTATGCCGAGGCCCGACCACGAGTGTATGGTTACACCACCGATGTGAGTAGCCGCTATGCCCGTACTAGCAGTAACGGCCACTGTTTTACCACGTGCGCGAGCGATTTTAATAAAGCGGTTAAGAACATACGTTTTGCCCGCACCAGGAGGACCCGTTAAAAATACGGAGTCGCCACCAACCAAACAAGAAAGCGCCTGTGCCTGAGTCATTACTAGCTATTATACGTACTCGACGCTATTATCACTGTTGTAATTTCCCTCCCCCTGTGACGTACTTCGCAACTTTTCGGCTAAATTCAGCTAAATTTAATAGCTAGGATATGGTATATAAGTAAGTAGCAGTCAAAATGGTAGAGTAAACAGTAAAGATCTCTAATAAATTTCAACAATAGGAAGCTTAAATGATTCGCAAATTTATACAGAACAGAAAAATACTCCTGCGAAATATTATAAATGTTAAAAAACAGATAAGTGAAATTGAGGATCTTTTGGCGAATGCAAAAACGGACGAAGACACCATAAAGTTACGTAAGAAAATGAATAAAGTAAAACGTCTTCTTTCTGTAACCGATGAACTTGCAGATGATTATAAATCGAAAATGAATGCAGTTGTTCTTGTAATTACACTTTCGGCTTTTTTATTGACTATCATAAATATATATACCGCATGGGAACGATTGATTATTCGTGGAACCAACATCCACATGAATTACTATATGGCAATTGTAACGATCATACCTGTTATTTTTATTGCGATTTATTTCTCCTCTTCGGATAGAGAATATAGGATCGAAAACTATATGGAATCTACTATCGAGTTTATCTCGAGAATCCTTCCTTCTTTGGCGGGATTGGGTGCATGTTTGTATGCACTTGCATTGAACAAAAGTAATGGAGTGCTCTTTTTACTGACAATGTATGGCTTAGGCGTGCTGATATTTAACCTTGTAATCAATATTGTCATGCCAAGGAAAAAATAAACCATATGCTGAGCAAGTACCCTCATTGCACACCGACTTTCTTCCAACACACTTTTCATTCATCGAAAGTGGGACAAGACAGCGTTGTTCGCAAAGTTCTTATGCTTGGCCCCCCATAGTTGACGTACTTCGCAACTATACTTCTAGGGACTCAGTATACTTTTTGGGCAATTTGCAGTCCTTAGCCCCAAGCTTCATTGTATTCAAATAGTCATCGCTCGGTTGACCGAGTGTAGTATTGGTAGAGATGAATGTTCTTGCCATTTTAGAGACCCCCTCATGTTCAACCGACACATCAACTTGTGAGTAGCCTTGACTGCCCTCTAGGCCTGCTAGGTGTTCGAGGTCTTTCTCGCTCATTTCAAACAGCGCACCATGAACTGTGCCGTCGGCATCTTTAGCAATATTTGCAACGC
>JBATPG010000010.1:0-11814 GCA_049291335.1 Saccharimonadales bacterium (SeqCode)
GTTAACATTGTATCAAAAGTACGGTGAGCGGGCCGTTCGGGCCTCACGGTCACCTTCGGCGACCCCGCAACTTCATCTTTGAAAACCAGTTTTCAAGAGAAGATTGCCTTGCAAAGTGCCACTGGCGCTTCTCACCCCAGCCGTACACGTTTGCGAACGTGCGCCACACCCCGATGTAACTCATAAGACAAACCTGCGGTTTTTCTTATCGCGCCAGGCAAAAAATGTCATTTTTGCTCGGGCTGATCTTTTCCCGTAAACCCAGACGGTCGACTTCGCTCCTTGGTTTAAAATTTTGGTTGCGTGCTGCGCTTCGGAAAAGAGCAGCGAGCTTGCCTGACCTAGTCAGGTCGGCTTAGCCGACGAGCGGTGAGAAAAACCGTTGAGAAGCAATGGTTTGTCTCACTAAGTCGACAGGGGTAATTGTAGCATGAGGCGTTACCCCTGTCATTAGTATGCTTGCCAGAAGTAACCATGACCGTTATGATTAAAAAGTAAGATATCTAACAGAAAGGGTGAGCATGGCAACAAAAAAATCCGCATCGGATAGAAAAGTCATAGATAAAATATTTATATTACTTGGAGGAGTAGCAACAGTATTCTTACTGGTCGTTGGTGGGCTAACTTGGTACGGTTATACCTTCGCAACCAACATGGTTACTGACCAATTAACAGCACAGAAAATCTTTTTCCCGCCAGCTGGTAGTGAAGCTTTACCTGCAGATAAATATCCTAACCTTCAACAGTATGGTGGCAAGCAAGTTGTTGACGGAGTAATGGCTGAAGCATATGCGAATGAATTTATTGGAAGTCACTTGGCAGAAGTCGCTGGTGGCAAAACATATTCAGAGGTAAGTACTGCAGCCAGACAAAACCCAGCCAATGTTGAACTGCAGCAACAAAAAGCTACTTTGTTCCAAGGCGAAACATTGCGTGGTTTATTGCTAGGCAGTGGCTATGGCTATTGGACCTTTGGCATGATTGCAAAATGGGTCGCAATTGCTTCATTCTTAGGTGCAGCACTTATGGGTGTACTTACACTTCTTGGTGTTCAAGACCTACGACGTAGAAAATAGTTTTCTCTTTGTTAACCTAAAAAACCCTCCGTACGGAGGGTTTTTTAGTGCTGGGAGCCAAGCTGATTAAACCTGGTAAAACGCAGGTGGGTACCCGCACGCACCAACCACGGTCGATACGTATATAAGGTTCCCATATGATTAGTATTCAGATAATCATATGTGGCACGTTATTCTTTTACAAATAACTATCCCAGCACCTGTAATTATACCGTATGAAAGACAACTCGTCATGCCTAGGGCATAGAATTACAACGCTTATGCTGGCGCTAAGGAAGTAGGCTGAGAACGATGTCGTATAGAATTCCGAGCGCACCGCCAAAACCACCAAGAAGTATAAGGGCGATTATAATCACAAAACCAAATGGTTCAATGCGTTCCAGCAAATCACGGAGTGATCGTGGTGAAAACGCGTACAATACCCGCGAGCCATCAAGTGGGGGTATGGGCAGCATGTTAAAAACAAATAGCATTACGTTTATGCCAACAAATGTCGATAACATTCCGGCCATAGGTGACGACTCGGGCACAATATACAGTAGCAACGATGAGGCAAACGCTAAGACCAGGTTAGACACAGGCCCTGCAGCGGCAATCATGGCCGCACCAAACTCGTTATGGCGTACCCGACCCGGCGTAAACGGGACCGGCTTAGCAGCCAAAATAGGCGTACCAAAGAAAACTATTGTTACAACCGGTAGCAGCAGGGTCATAATGGGATCAATGTGTTCAAGTGGGTTAAGCGTTAGCCGGCCCTCGTCTTTAGCGGTTGTATCGCCTAGTTTGTAACCTGCGTAGGCGTGCATAAACTCGTGTATGACCATCGAGACCAAAATACAAGCAATAAGTACAATAATCTGCCAAATACTATAATCAATATTCATCTCGTTTAGTATACACTATATTCACTGCCCTAAGCTGTTGACTTTATGCGTTAAAACAGATACAATTACCCCCTGAATGACCCAGCAAAAACTGGATAACGTAGGAGAATGTAATGCAAAAATGCGAGCTCACTGGTAAAGGAAAGCAATTTGGCAACAATGTCAGCTTTTCTCAGCGCCACACCAAAAAAGTATGGAAGCCTAATCTTCAAAACAAGACTGTTATTGTTGATGGCAAAAAAGTAAAACTTAAGGTTAGCACCCAAGCTATCCGTACGTTGAAGAAAAAAGGGTTGTTAGTCTAACAATAGACTAAGAGCTCTCAATAAAAAACCGCTTCGTCTGAAGCGGTTTTTTATTGATTACACTACTAACGCATACCAGAAACTGTCTTAGGACTTCTCAAGTATTACAAGCTGAGTTGCTTCAGAAAGCTCGTTAGGCTTGTACTGGAACTTCTTGATTGCTTCTTTCGGCTCTAAGCCAAGCGCCTTTGTTGCTTCTTCTAGGGTCTTTTGTGGGACCTCGTAAGAAAGCTCAGCATCGGCATAGTGTGTAGGTATAACGACCTTTGGTTCTATAGCTTTCACTATTTGGGCAGCACCCTCTGGGTCAATTGTATAACCGTTGCCTCCAACAGGCACTAACAGTACGTCAATCATGCCAATATCTTCAAGTTTAGCCTCTGAAAGCTTAGGATAAATATGCCCTGTTACAACAATTTTGGTGTCGCCCGAGATGATTTTGTAAATAACACTGTTTCTCTCACTCTCGGTGTCCATGTGAGCACGTGATTGCAACCCGTTAATGTTCACGCCGTTTATTTCGTATTCGCCCGCTACATCGATGGTCATTTTCGCACCAGAGACTGGCTCGGGATGCGCCTGCGTAAAGAGGCAGACGTCTCCTTCTTTGGCGACCGATTTACCACCGATGCTGCTGAGGGTATCGTCAATGACTATTCTAATTTGCTTGGTTGTGAGTACTACGCAGTTTGCGCCATAAAATTGTATATCCATTACTATTCTCCTTTTATCTTCAATGGTTCTATGATCTTTTATTCTCCAAAGACGCCAAGTGTATCAACAAGAACTTGTTTTTTTGCACTCAGCACGTTTGATATAAATTTGTCCTTAATTTGAAGGCGATATTTAAACTCCTCGACTGATAACACCGTATACCGCAGCTCTTTGTTTTCTTGCTCTTCGAGCTCACCAACATACTTAACAAGAGCATTAGTGTTTACGTTGCCGACTACCAAAACATCTACGCCGCTTGTTGAGTCACGGGTAAACTGGCCGAGTAAACATGCAGCCTCAATATGACCAAGAGCTTTAAGTTGGTCTGGCATTTCTTGCTCTGTCATAACCTCTTCTACGACTGCGTCTACGCCACTGTCAACATCTGCCTTCTTTTTGCGTTTTGGCTTTGCAACCACGCCCGATCCAAAAATCTGCTGCAACGGGTCAAAATATTCGTACTTTTGATTAACCTCGTAGTACACCTTGTTGTTGCTGGTGTCGCTTGTAATAATACCTATACTTAATAGGTTTGCGAGTTCACGCCGTACCGAGTTTATTTGCTCGTCGATTTTACGCGTAATCTCACGCACGTAAAATGAACGATTACTATTGCTATAAAAAAGCTTTAAAAGCTTTACCCGTGTCTTTGACCCAAACAGTTGTTCAACCATACATTCATTGTAGCAGAGTTTGTGTGTTGTCTGAATTCTATTTGTTCAAAAATGTTGTTGTAGTTGCTACGACTTCGTCTCTGTTAGAAACCCAGTGAATACTATTATTACGTTTGAACCAGGTGCGTTGCTTTTTAGCCAAGCGCTTTGTACCAGAAATTATACGTTCTACTGTTAGCTCCAGGGTTTGCGTACCATTAAAGTAGTCTTGCCATTCGCGGTAGCCTATTGCTTTCATTGGCTCAACGTCCCATCCGTACTGGGCAGATAACTTCGCAACTTCCTGCTCAAGGCCTTGGCGTATCATGACATCCACGCGCTGAGTGATGCGCTCTTCAAGCCCTTCTTTGGTTTGGACAATACCAAAAACTATCGTGTTTTTGCGAAGCTCCGAACGCTGCGGCATAGCCCCCTCATTTTCTATAAGACGTATGATGCGACGCTTGTTCCGAATATCTACAGACTCGATTGGTAAACCATTTTTCTTTGCCAACTCTATAAGCTCGGCAAGTGACATGTCATTTAGAAAAGCTCGCTGCTCTTCTGAGGAAGGCTGCAAAAAGCTGTAGTCATACAAAATGCTATCCACATACAGGCCTGTGCCCCCGACCAATATCGGTATGCGCCCGCGCCGCTGTATGTCTTCGGTTACTATCAGGGCCGCGCGCTTAAATTGTGGCGCACTATAGCCTTCTGCTGCGGTCGTGACATCAAGGAGATGGTGAGGGACAAGACTCTGCTCCTGTTGGCTTGGCTTTGCGGTACCGACATCAAAACCTTTGTACACCGTCATAGCGTCGGCACAGATAATTTCACCATTAAACCTTTGGGCAAGTTCGAGTGCTAGCGCAGACTTGCCGCTAGCAGTTTCGCCAACGATAACTATAAGTGGACCATTAGTCATGCTGCCGGTCTCCACAAACATTTCTCAATATCTACCGCGTAATCTATAACTTCGAAACCTTCTGCCTCAAGAACTTCTGCATGGCCCGCCTTACCGCCCGGGTATCCACTCGCCAAGCCACCGTGCTTATTGACAACCCGTTGCCATGGCAAATCAGGGTCACCGTAGTGCGCAATACCGCCGACAATACGTGCCGCCTTGGGGCTGCCGCAAAGCGCCGCCAGTTGCCCGTATGTCATGACTCTCCCAGCAGGAATCTGCGCCACCAACGCCTCCACGCGTTCCCGAAAGTTAGGTTCTACGCCCTCAGACACCAAAGTACCTCTCAACCCCCTGCCAATCCTTACACCGCACTGTATTTGCTGGCAATGTCTCCGTTTGATTCCAAGCATAATCCCCAAACAGCACGCAGTGTATACCTGCTTCACCTGCAATCTTGCAGTGTCCGTAATTATCGTCAATGAGATACTTCGCCCCGATTTCATGACAAATATCAGCCTTTGACTTCTTTGTGCCATTTGCCTGCCCCATAAAGACCTCTGTGAGGTGTATATCTTTAAATACACCTGAAAAGTTCTTCTGTACCCAAGTGTCTGTAATATCTGAGACCTCCGGCCAGCGCGCAGTGATAATTACCAAGTCGAATTTTTCAAGTAATCGTTTGGCTGATTCACTGGCCCCAGGAACCACGTTCATGCTTCGATGCACCCCTGAGCTTAGTATTTCTTTTCGAAATGCCTGAACTTTCTCATCATCATTTATCCATGCCCATTTCTCATCATAGTCATTTGCCTTATATGATGTATCGTATAGTTTGTTATATACATCCATGAGAGCACCTGCATGTGCAGCTAGCACATTATCAATATCAATAGCTATTATTGGCTTACTCATTATTTTACAGTGAGGATTTACTGACTCGGCTTGTCGCTTCGTTTTGGATAGTCTTAAAAAATTCTTCGGCTGTGTAAGAATTAGCTTCATCTGAAACGGCAAGATCTTTACGAATGCGCGGCGTTAACTCGCCGCCATCTATCTCTTTTTCGCCTATAACAACCGTGTATGGCACTTTAGCCATCTCGGCAGCACGGATTTTTTTGCCGACAGATTCGTTGCTGTTGTCAGTTGCAACACGCACGCCAAGTTTTTTGCCTTGTTGGCGCAACGATTCTACAAATTCTGTAGTTGAATCTTCTTGGTTAACGCTAAGTAAACGAACCTGTTCTGGTGCGCACCATACCGGGAACTTGCCGGCAGTGTGCTCTATGTAGACACTTAAGAAACGTTCTATTGAGCCAAGCGTTGCAGAGTGGATCATCACCGGTCGGCCCGCACTGCCATCTTCTGCAGCGTACTCAAGTTCAAAACGTTCGGGCTGCACAAAGTCAAGCTGCACAGTAGCTAGCTGGTGTTCGCGACCAATCGCATCGGTCACCATAAAGTCTATTTTAGGACCATAAAATGCGGCTTCACCCTCTTGTTCGAAGAACTCGAGTTTATTGGCAACAACAGCGGCTTTTAATTGTTCTTGAGCACTTTCCCAGCGGCTCATTTCGCCTAAGTACGCATCGCTATCGTCTCGATAGCTTAGTCGAACGCGTAGTTTCATGCCAAACGTGCCGTAGAGTTCGTCGGCACATTGCAGTAGTGTATTTATCTCTGTCTCTATCTGGTCATCCCTACAAAATACGTGACTATCGTCTTGTGTTAGGGCTCGTACTCGACTCAAACCACCAAGCTCACCTGTTTTCTCGTCTCGATAGTCGGTAGTGGTTTCTAGATATCGTACTGGCAGGTCGCGGTAGCTACGTGGCTGAGAAGCATATATTCTGGTGTGATGCGGGCAGTTCATAGGCTTCATGACAAGTTCGTCGCTGGTTTCTTGGCTCTTTACCAAAAAGAGCTCGTCTCCAAATTTTGCCCAGTGGCCACTCTTTTCATATAAATCTTTTTTTGTAATATGTGGTGTCCATACTTTTTGAAAATCAAAACGTTCACGAAGTTCGTTCGAAAACTTAGACACTTCTTCTCGTAACACAGTGCCACGTGGCGTAAACATCGGTAGCCCAGAACCTACAAGGTCAGATGTAACATACAGGTCTTGCTCGATTCCTAACTTGCGGTGGTCTCTCTTTTTTGCTTCTTCGAGCATAGTTAAATGAACTCGTAGCTCTTTCTCGGTCTCAAAGCCCACACCATACACGCGCTGCATTTGCGGGTTACTGTCTTTGCCCCTCCAGTACGCCCCCGCCACGCGCATTAGTTTAAACGCGCCAACTTTAGCTGTGCTTTCAACGTGAGGGCCACGACAGAGGTCAATAAAGTCACCATTCTTGTAAAATGACACCTTTGTTACCCCTTCTGCATGAATACCTGTTGCGCCCATTATGCCGGCTGGTAAACCCATTACCGAACTATCGAGTTCTTTGGCCAAAGTTGTGCCCTCGCGCTCAAGATCGTTTAGTAGCTCGAGTTTGTACGGCTGGTTGGTCTTCTCGGCCCACTGTTTTGCCACCACAATAGGTTTCATAGCATGCTCAAACGTTTGATTTTCGGCTATAACGCTGCGCATTTCTGCTTCTATGCGCTCAAAATCTTCTTCGCTTAGCTTTTCACTGCCTAGGTCAACATCGTAATAAAACCCGTTTTCTACCACCGGGCCGACACCTAGTTTTACATTTGGCCAGAGTCGGGTGACCGCTGTTGCCAGTATGTGTGCCAAGCTATGTCGCATAGCATAAAGATTGTCTTGTTTTTCAGCCATCCGTAACTCCTTTGGTTGCCGTTTTATAAATAAAAAAACACGCCGATGAAACAATCATCTCTAGCGTGCCTCGGTCCAGTGAAATGGAAGGTTCCACCTCGGCTTATACTCTTGTAGCGGGTTCGTTTACGTCTGTTGCTACCGTGTAGACGAAGCTCAATGGTTGGTGAGTCCACATCACTGCTTGGTTAGTACTATAGCAAATTTAACCAGCAAACAGAAGCTGGGTGTATTACGGGCTCAATTCAGCTCTAAAGACATAAAAAAACGGACGCTCTCGCAAATACGTCCGTTTTTGTTTGTGGGGTAAAAACCTCTCGGCAGAACCTCACCTCAAACGCTAGTATAAAGCACCTGGCACTATTTGGCTAGTACTTTTTGACATAGAATTTACATAAACCTGTGGATAAGTGTATAACCCAGACTAGCATGCTTTATATCATAGATGGTGTTACCCCTTTACTTTCTTCATGCTAACAGAATAAGGTGGCAAGAAAGTGGCGACTTCGCTGCCGATAGCAACTCATGGCCTTCACTTATGGTTGCAAGCGATGTCGTAAAATACGATTATAAGGTTGGCTGAAGCGTTCTGGATCGCTAGTTCTGCCGCATAATTAGCGACTTTCTTGACTAATCTTTAATATCTACCCCTGTTATTTCTTGGGTGATATAGGATGACGCTTCGCTATTCCGTCGCTCCAGTGCTCGAAATATGATTTCTGCAAAACATTCACCTCTGTTAATCTCTTCCTTTAGCGATATATTACTTCGCAATTGCCCGCAGGTCGTGCTCGAAGTAAACTTCTTTGGGCGATATCACCTCATTTCATTCGGTGGAATCGGCCTTCTACCAAAAGAAAAGCACCCCTCTCGGGGCACTCTTCTTTTGGTGGGCGATATAGGATTCGAACCTATCACCTCCACAACGTCAATGTGGCGCTCTAGCCAAATGAGCTAATCGCCCCTGTTATTTACTAGTAAATTTATAGTAATCACCATACATATTGCTTGTTACCTATTGGCTAGAGCGCCATGTGGCGGATTATTAATTATTTACTCGCTTCGCTCAAACAGGCCAAATGAGCTAATCGCCCTTTTTGCTTATAATTGAACATACTGAGGCATATAAATGGTACCAAATTTTTGTATGTACTACAAGCGAACAATTAAAATTCACCCCTGTAAAAATAGGCTCCTATACGCTAAACCCTTGACAATATTGCTGAACAACTGGTAACATAGCCAAGTTAAACGAGGCGTTTTGGTGAGTAACACTGAACCAAGCTCTTTACAGAGCTTTCAGTTGTTTTATGAGGAACTGCCCAGCGTAAAACGAGTCAATCGTGTACGCCGAGCGCGGACTGCATAACGAACAAAGCCGTTCCATAAGACAATGGCCCAACAGGAAATTCAATCAAGAAATCCCTGTTGGGTTTTTCATTTGGCAGAGTTTCCCCCAATTTTTTAATCTTTTCCACTGGCAATTTATACAGCGTTATGACAATATATAGTCATGGTTTGCATATATTGTGGCTCAGAAACAGCCGTTAGTAACTCTCGGCTTCAAAAGCGTTTAAACAATGTCTGGAGACGCCGTACCTGCCAGCAGTGCCATGCAACTTTTACCACCACCGAGAGGCCAGAGCTACAACAAAGCTTACTAGTTAAGACAACTTCTGGTGCTTTACGACCATTTAACAGAGACAAGCTCTTTATAAGCATCTATACCTCGCTGGGGCACCGTAAAGACCCTACAAGCGACGCAACAGCCATAACCAGCACAATTACGGCTCTTACGTTAAAAACGGCTAAAAACGCCGTTATTGAGGCCTCACAGCTAAGCGCAACCGCTCAGCAAACGCTTTCACGCTTCGACAGCGTTGCTGGGGTGCATTACGCTGCTTATCACCCTACCAAAAAATAGGCTAGGACTTTACTTCGCCCCGAGAGCCATCGGCGTTCTGCATCACAACGGCTTTTTCAGTAACGTCAAACTTAGACATATACTTACCAAACATCAGTCGGGTTTGAGAATAAAACGCAGCAAACGAGTTATAAACGATAGTAGTTATGGGCAAGTATACCCACTGCAACACCATAAACAGCGACCTGTGGTGCTTATAACGCGCTGGCTTTGGCGGCAATGTCTTAAGACTTAAGAACACGGTAACAAGTGCAATTGCGAGCGCTACAGTCTGAACACGACTAACAATTACTGGTAGTTCAACGGCGGTGTAGTTCTTGGGGTGAAACAGCGCTGGTATAAAACCACCAAACAGCACAAGTAGTGGCCCCACAGCCCAGGTAACGTGGCCCTCAAACAGGCGCCATGTTTTGGCTATAAGGTCTGTTTTGGGCACGGCATTTTTTTTAAAAAACCCTTTTTGGACTACGTACGCTATATCTGACGCACCGTATGTCCAGCGTCGTAGCTGCACGAACTGAGCCTTTAGCGTCTTTATGTAGCCGTCCGAAAGCACTGCATCTTGATAAATAGGCACGTGCAACGGTAGCACACGGTACTTGCCGTCAAACCTAAAGTACGAGCGCCAAAACTGGTGACCGTCTTCAACAATAGTCCGCACGCTCCAATAATCGGTCTGGATAAGCCCGGCCATAGGTTGTGCATGAGCAGAAAAGTTACGAAGCGCATGTTGGCGCAAAGAAACCACGATGTTAAAGAACGAGTTACCGGTCGCCAGTACTCGCATAGGCGCTGGCGCGTCCCAGATGTTGTTGGTATACAACGACACAGGTTGGTAAGACTTTTGCACTGGGTCAGGTGCAACTAAATACGTGTAGCTGAGCGCGTTAAAATACTGCTTGTCTGGTCGGTTGTCGGCGTCAAGCGTCGTTACCATTACCCGTAGTGGGTCTATGGAGCGGTCTTTAAGATAGGTTTCGAGCTCACGAGCAGCGTAGGTAACGTTTCCGCCCTTGCCAATAACCTCACCAGGAATAGCATGAGGGTGTTTAACTGCAAACGCATCTAGAAAATGATGTTTGTACTTTTTAACGAGCGCAATAGCTCGTTTCTCGGTTTCTTCGCCTGCCCGCTCTTCGTACCCTAAGATAAAAATAATTTGTTTCGTGTTATATTCGGCATCTATTACGGATTGTATAGTAGGTTCTAAAACATCACGAGATTCTTTATATGTGGCAATAATAACTGCGTGAATAACTTCGCTCGGCTGCATCAGTAAGCCCTCTTTGCCCTTGCGTTCTATGACAGATCGGTGCCATTTTGGCCTTTTGACTCTTGCCGGTACTAATCCATCACCCAGTTCGTGCATCATTGCGGTCCATGGCAGTTTTTGATGCTGTTGCATAATACGGTAGCCCTGCAACGCCCTAAAAGCCCCCGCCATACCACGAGCAAAGTTAATTAACAGATACACAAACACAAACATAGCAGCCAGTCGAACGTCTATAAAGCTAAGTAAAAACGGAACAGCCAGCATAGTCCAACTAACAGCTCCAGGCAGTATCTCAAAAAAGCGGTACCAACCCTTGCGTTCGTTTTCGTAGGGTATTTCTATATCTGTCATAAACTTTTTGTTCCCGACATAGCTATTGCTTGGCCAGTAATAACCAACACACAATGCTTAAGAAAATTAGCAGAACAGATGTTAAGTACAAAACAGTAAGCGAAAGCTCACGACGAATGCGGTACGAACGATATGCCAACACTCCACCGAGTATCAAAAAAAGCCATGCGGCCACAATAAGGCTTATAAAGTCCCAGGCCGTTCCTGTTATAAAACTATCAAGCCCTACAACATCTTTGTCACGATACGCAACAGTGTAGTTTACAGTTCCGCGCATGGCATACAGCTTGAGTGCCACCAGCAAACTAATGCCCAAGGTTAAGAACATAGTAAAGCTTACTAAAAGTAGCGGTGTTCTGTCTCTAAAAAAATGCTTATTTGCTGTCATGAAATTCTATACCCATTGTACCAGATGTACATATGAGGCGTAAGCCGAACTTTAGGGGGTGGAAATAGTATTATAAATTTATTTTTAAATACTATTGGAGGGGCCAGCCCCTCCTGAATGTACGGTGCGGGTACGGAGAGTATAGCGCCTTCGCGCATATATCTGCGTCGCTTACTCGGTGCAAGCACCTGCGTGAGCTTCTTGCTATCGAACTCTTTTAGCTCGCCTCATTCATATCAGTTTTGTATCAACAGATTTCATCTGTCGTTACAAAAACTGGTGCGGGTAAGGAGAGTCGAACTCCTGTCTCAACCTTGGGAAGGTCACATAATAGCCGTTATACGATACCCGCAAATATGACTCGGCTGCCCTGTTCCGCGTGCTTTATCCTGATTTGCCGGCACTGGCCGGCTGCTATAAATTGCTAAAAATGGCGAATTTAGTTCGACATTTTTAGTTTTACTAAGGAAAAAGAGCAGCGAAGCGATGAGAAAAAACGTAGTTTTGTCTCAATACTATGGAGCCACCTAGCAGAATCGAACTGCTGACCTACACGT
>JBATPG010000011.1:0-4115 GCA_049291335.1 Saccharimonadales bacterium (SeqCode)
GCATGATACTTACTGTTATTAGCCGCATAGAAGAGCAAAAGCTTAAAGACATATTGCACCGCCACGACCCAAATGCTTTTGTAGTTATTAGTAACGTACACGAGGTTATGGGCAAGAACTATCTGCCAAAGCCACACCTACCTGCCAACTAGCAACCGCTAAGATTCTTCTTGTTTGTGCGCTGCCGACTTTTTAGCGACAAATTTTTGTCTACGCTCTTTTTCGTACAAAGCCCTTTTTATTGCTCTTTTTTGTAGCTTCTGTTGTTTTTTTGGATCTCGCTTTTTCACTATACTAGCCTTTAAATCCAACTTTACGTATTTGTGCCAACGCTTGCTCGAGAGTAGGTTCAGTGTTGTGCTCGGCAAAAATATACAGCGGCTTAAACGGAAGTGCCGGGTCGTGACGAGACACAATAGCCTCGCCAAGTTCTTTCGCAGCAGTCAGCTCCGCTTCTTCATCAGCTAGCTTCCATACTTTTGTACGCAGTGTAAAAGACAACGCAACTACAAACTCACCATGCTTGGTGGTTATCTGAAACTTAGACGAGTTACCTGCTTTTGGTAGCGGAGTGGCTTTCATGCTCATACCAGTATAGCCTACTAACGTGTAGATAGGTTAGATTTGTGTTGACATATGTGGTATAATATAAAAATGAGAAGTCCCAACAAATGGCCAGAAAACCCCACTATCGCTACTACTATGGTAGTACTGGCTCGATTGGCTTGGTCACGTATGTTTCATCACTCCGACGTAACCCCTATGGCCCGCGAAGCCCAACTCAGAGCTTTGGGTGCGCGCCAACTTACTGGGCAGGGCGTCAGCCCGGATAGAACTTTAGGCATAAAATAAGGCTTTCTAGCGCAACGCCTAGTCTGCTGCAGTTTTTTTAACTTTGTAGCGAATGATTGTTTTTTGATCTTTAGCGTCGGGCGATGTTAAGTAGACTTCTTCGTGAGACATACCGTCGATTTCGTACCCATTGTCTTTAATGAAGTCGTGCAACAGTTGCACGGTAGGGCCTTCGTCTGTGTATGGACCCTTGTGTAAAATTTGAGCCACGTCTTTGTACTTCCATATTTCCACGTGTACTGGCAAGTTGGGGTCTTTTTGTAGGAGATCGGCCTCTGCCACAAAGTCTGGCACCGGCAATCCCCATATGCCTGTCCATTGGTTTTTAGGCTTTAGATGCGCATCTGGCCAACGACCGATAAGCTTGCCAAGTTTCATTTCTTTACCGGCAGGCTTATACACTTTGAACTTCGTTCCGTAGGCAGTGCCATATAAGGCACTCATATATTTTTCTGATTTGTTTGGGTCGCCCACACTGGTAATAGTAAGGACTGTGATTGGTTCAACGCTAGTAAGTTCTGGCTTATAAGCTCTCATATGTTTATTATACGCCCGCACTTCAAGCACCCCTCTGGCTCCAATGTGCTCTATGGGAAAATATAACGCAGTTACTATGCGACATCGCCCCGCACTGCTACGATAGGTTCATGACACTGAACCTATACGAGAAACTTCTCGATTTTTTCAAAAACAAAGACGGCAAAATTACCATCGCACAGTGGCCAAACATACCAATTCTTGGTTGGTTTCTTTTTAAGCTTGCTTCAATGCTGGTTAGTGCCCCTGGTCTTGATGCTGGCTTGAGCGCCATTAGCACGGCGTTTTTATTTACTTGGGCGTATTTAGAAATTACCGATGGGGCAAGTTATTTTCGCCGAACGCTCGGAGTTGCTGTTATGCTCGGCACCGTTATAGGGTTGTTTAGATAACTAAAGAGTTACTTTCGGTTTTTTCGGCTTTTTAACTTCTTTGCGGCCTTTGTCTTTTGACATAATTTTATCCTTTATTTAGGTTGCGTTTTGGCACAATTTGCTACTACTAACTATACACTTACGATTGCTCTAAGCATAACCGTACAACTGTAAGTAAACGTACAACACTAAAGACGTGCCGCGGTTATACTTGGATATGAGGAACGTTATCACTATGCCAATCCCAAATACCTACACTGACATTAACGAAACGGGGTGCTGCGCAGTCCCGAACGTTGAAGAATGGGATCAAAAAGAATTTACCTTTGAAAACAAGCGATTCATACGTATGCACACAAGAAGCTTCTTCTATATACCTCTAAACATGTCTAAAATTATGAGAACTATTCAAGAAGTAGCCAAGAGCGCTGACGCGGCAATGCCCCCACAAGAAGTTATGATTCTTAGCAGAGATATTTCGCCCTGGAAAGCCGAGCAACTTTTTTCAGTTACAAAAGAAATTCCAGGTGCAGACAACGTTATGTTGCTTGGAACGTACATTTCTAAAGTCTTTGAGGGGCCATATAAAAATGTTGGGAAATGGTCTAAAGAGTTACTTGAATACACCGAAGATGTAAGAAAAACAGCCAAAAAAACCTACTTTTTCTACACTACATGCCCAAAATGTTCAAAGCATTACGGCAAAAACTATGTAATTGGCCTAGTTGAAGTGTAGTAAAAGACGAGCAGAACGCTTCTTAGATTTGGGCACAGATTTGGTTACTTCTTGATTTCTAGAACAATTTTTCCGCTTACTACACCCGACTCACGTGCAGCAAATGCTTCTTGAACGTCTTCTAGCGCAAACACTTCGCCTATATATGGCTTTACCACGCCTTTTTCTACTAGCTTTCGTAACTCGTTAAGCGCAGCTGTAGTCACACGAGTCTGCTGCATCGAGGCGGCTACACCAAGTTTAGCCGCCTTGGCTTCGTCTGGTGGTGCGATCATTGAGACAGCTACACCTCCGCTCTTTAACACATCTAAGGTTTTTACAAAGTCATCACCGCCTACCGTATCAAAAACTGCGTCATAGTCGCTAAGTAATTCTGTAAAGTCTTGTGTTTTATAGTTTATGACTTCGTCTGCACCAAGACCTCTTACTACGTTAACGTTGTCACCGGTTGCCGTTGTAGCAACATAGGCACCAATATGCTTGGCGAGCTGTATCGCCACCCTGCCAATTCCACCCCCACCACCATGTATAAATATCTTCTGTCCTGGCTTTAGGTGTATGGTTTGGGTTACTGCTTGCCATGCACTGACACCAACCAATGGCAACGCCGCCGCTTCTTTGTAGTTTAGGCCTATTGGTGTTTTTGCAACCTGCTCAGCGGCAGTTGCAGTAAATTCTGCAAAGGCTCCACTGTTGCCCGCGACTACATTCGCCTGGCCAAAAACGCTATCGCCTTCGTTAAAACTCTTTACACCTTCGCCAACTGCGACAATCTTACCTGCAATATCACCACCGATTGTAACGGGTAGTTTTAGCGGAATCATGTCTTTCGTATAACCTTCGCGAATAGTGGTGTCAAATGGGTTTAAACTTGCCGCGTACACCTCTACCAGTACTTGACCCTCGCCGGGTACTGGCATATCTATTTCTTCTACACTAACTGCCGAAACGCCACCGTATGCTTTTAACTGTGCTGCTTTCATAATTTGCCTCCTGTTACACAAACTATACCACTTTCATCCTCAATATATTTGCACGTAATTTTGCGTAGTCACGCCCCGCTCTAGGCAACTGTTTGATAGTATAGAGCTATGAATATGTTTAAACCCGTAGGCGCCACGACCGTAGATGAGTACATTGCCTTGCTTCCCGATGTGCGTAAAGAAGCTATTTTAGCTCTAGATGCGCTTATACAAGAAACTGTTCCTGGCTTGCAAAGACATTTTGCCTACAATATGCTTGGTTATGGCTCATTTGCTTACACAAACTATAAAAAAGAACTCATAGACTGGCCGATTATTGCAGTTGCAAGCCAAAAGAACTACATTAGCGTCTATGTTTGTGCATTAGAAGATGGTCAGTACGTTGCCGAAAAGTATAAGTCAGAGCTTGGCAAAGTAAGCGTAGGTAAAAGCTGTATTCGGTTCAAAAAGCTTGAGGATGTAAATATGGAGACTCTGCGTAACGTCTTGAAGATTTCCGCTAAGCAACCCGGCATTATTGCTTGATCTTTCTTTACTGCGTTCACAGAGAGAAAATATAGAAAAAAATCTTTGGTTAAGCGTATACTAAAATCATGGAAGAAAAAGAACTTATTAGACGCAGCCCTCTTGGTC
>JBATPG010000012.1:0-3166 GCA_049291335.1 Saccharimonadales bacterium (SeqCode)
ACTCTCTTCTGAGTGCATCAATAGGGTTAATTCTTTCAGCGCGTTTGGCTGGCAAGTAGACCACTGCCAGGCCGACAGCTAACATAAACACCAGCATTGAAAGTATGAGCAGTGGCGGGTTAGCAAACAGTTCAAATCGGTCCTCTACACCCCTGTTGGCTGCCAAAACATTCATAACGACTGTTACCACTCTGCCAATTATAAATGCTCCGCTTATGCCGAGGATTGCTCCAAACAAAGACAAAAATATTGCTTCAAAAAGGAATAGGCGCTTCATGTCTATAGATCGCGCGCCGAGTGCAACCATTAAGCCTATTTCTTTGGTACGTTCTAGAAGAGAAATAGTAAGAGTGTTAAACATGCCGAGTACTGCAACAATCATGCCGATACCCCCAAAACCAACTAAAATATAGTTTAAAAATCGAAATACGTTATTTATTTCTTCTAGCGTGTCAGAGGGCGTAGTTGTTTCAAACCCAAAGCTTTCGATTTGTGAACGAATGTTTTGGATGTCGGATATTTCTTTGGTGCCAACTTTAAGTTGGGTAAGATATGGTACGCCTTTTTCTTTGAAATTAGTTTCAGCGATAAATACCTCTGAACCGCTACCCGAATCGATAACCCCAACAATAACAAACTCTTTGGTTAATGTGCCCAAGCTGGGGTCGACGCTTTTAAGCGGTACGACTACCTTGAGGGTTTTGTTGATGACTTCGCCGGGGTTGCTGGCTAAACCAATGGCTTCTAAAGCTGCTTTATTGATCACTATGCCATTGGGCTTATCGCTGTCGGGTAGTAGCTTGCCCTCGATAAGGTTTAGTAACGTTAGGTTTTGGTAGCCAGCGTCGACTCCGTACACAATTGCATCTGACTCGCTACCGCTAATTTTAAAGCTTCCAGGGAAGTAGTACGCCTTGCCGGTTTCGGAAACATTGGCTATGGCTGATATTCGTTGCGAGGCGATGTCGTCTAGTTTGACTATGGCCGAATTTGAACTCACGACATCTATAGTCTTTATGGACTGGTTGCCGATAACTTCTTCAGTGACGAGTCGTTGTAGCCCAATACCAAACGAAAGCAAGAAATATACAGCGCCAATACCAATGGCGATACCAAACACAGTTAAGCCTGTGCGTAATTTTTTGTGGGTAAGATTGCTAAGCGAAATCGTAGCAAGAATACTAAGTTTAACCGTGGCTTTGTCTGTGCTGTTACGTTTTTTCAACGAGAGGTCTCCATAAGGGTTGTGATACGTTTTTGGGCATCTCTAAGCATGGTTTTAACCGTTTTTGGAATATTTTCGTTACGTATCTCGGTTACTTGCCCGTCGTGGATTTCTAGCAAGTGGTGTGCCATAGAGATGTACTCCATGTTGTGCGTCACTAATATCACCGTTTTGCTTTCGTCAGTGTTTAGCTGACGCAACAAGTCTATAATCATATCTCCGTTGACGCTGTCGAGGTTGCCCGTGGGTTCGTCGGCAATTATTACTGGTGGGTTGCTTGCAATGGCCCTGGCCATGGCTATACGTTGTTGCTCACCCCCAGACAAAACAGAGGGCAACTTGCTTGCGTATTTTGACATACCAACTCTCTCGAGTGCTTTTTGGGCGAGTATGTGAGCGTCTGCTTTTGCGTATCCCAAGAAATATAGTGGCAATGACACGTTTTCGAGCACCGTTAAACTGCGCACCCAATAATTTGTTTGGTACACAATGCCGAGTTCGTGCGCCCTAAAATAGGCTAACTCGTTCGAGGACAAGTTATATATATTGTCGCCGCGGTACAACAGCTTGCCTTTGGTGGGTTGTTGCAAGCCAGAAATTACGTTCAGTAAGCTAGACTTGCCACTTCCAGACGCACCATAAATAATAGTAATCTTTTTTTCTGGAATACTAACCGTGGCATTGTTGACTGCTATCACCTGCTGTTCGCCAATTGCGAACTCGAGCGTTAAGGAGTTGATAGAGAAAAGGTTTTCTTGCTTCATCTATAACCCAAATATCGATTTTAGTGTGTTGAAAACGACCGTTATAGCACTGTCTGAGGCGCGACCAATAATTGCGGTTTGAATATCTCCCTGGCCTTCGTTGCCCGCCCCGTCTTTTGAAAGTGGCTGAATACTAAAGACACGAGACGTTGGTAGGTCGGAAATAATGACAAGATGCTCGGTAGTGAGAAGTGTGTCTTCGGCGGTCTTGCTGTTAAAAGTAACTGCTCCCGAGCCTTCAGCATATGCAACTTGACTGGTTGATGGCTCGTCGGTTCGCCAAGATACTACTATTTGACCACGAGCTTCAGAACCAGACCCTCGTATAGACGACTCGACTACAACATTTGTAGCTTTGGGAGGTCTGGTGTCGAGAGCGGTTTTAAACACTTGTCGGTCAGAGGTTGCAGTGTTTCCGGCTGCGTCGCGACTAAGAGCTGTAAGCAAATATTGGCTATCGTCTTTTAGGTTTCGTATAACGAGTTCATGAGAGGTTACAAGCTTCGAGTCCTGCACTTCAATCGGAGCGGTGTTGAGCGTGTTATAGGTTACCTGGCTACTACTCGGAACATTTGTTTGCCACGAAACCTGTTGCGTGCTGGTTGGCTCTCCGGCGACTGGTTGGAACCGAAGATTTGTTATTCTTGGACGGGGAGGCGTAGAAAAAGACCCAACGTTGCCTTTGTACTCGGCGCCTTCTTGGTCGTACGTGCTCACCATGTAGTAGTACTTAGTACCGTCTGCTAAGCCGTCTAGCTCAATTTGGTAGCGTGACTCGGCAGTTGATGTGTTGACGGTTTTTAGCCCGCCAAACGACTCGCTTGTGCCGTAGTATACCGTTGCTTTTGTAGACCCGCGTGTCGTAAAGGCTAGTTGCGCGTTTCCGAGGCCGATACTGCTTACTTCTACTTCTTTAATGGAAGGAGCGGCTGTTGTCACAAACGTTTGTTCGGCGCTGGCACCTGTATTGCCGTCTTCGTCCGTCCATTTCACGATAAAGTAGTATGTTGTACCCGGAGAAAGGTTGTCTAATGATATGTCATGAACAGACGTTTGGCTAGAGTTACCTACCTCTGACGGGCTATACTCGCCACTCTTTGTTCCTATAGATACTTTTGAATCGCTTTTTCTGTCTGTTGCCCAGCTAACTTTGGCGCGTTTGGTTGTTATATCGCTT
>JBATPG010000013.1:0-10382 GCA_049291335.1 Saccharimonadales bacterium (SeqCode)
CGAAAAAACACTCGACGTATGGATGAACGGCATAGAACTGGCTCTTGCAGAATTTACCAAGCTCGACCACTTACCACACCGTATATTTTTATGTGGCGGTGGCTCTAGCCTAGAAATGCTAGTAGACCGGTTACACCAAACAGACTGGTACACCAAACTGCCATTTACGCGCAAGCCAACCATTGCCCACATCCGCCCTGACCAAGTCGTAGGTATTACCGACACAACCGACACCGTAAAAGACCACAC
This sequence comes from Saccharimonadales bacterium (SeqCode), assembly GCA_049291335.1. Classification (GTDB taxonomy): domain Bacteria; phylum Patescibacteriota; class Saccharimonadia; order Saccharimonadales; family UBA4665; genus JAGXIT01. Next base: position 250 of record JBATPG010000013.1, read on the forward strand.
CTACATTACTGCTATGGGGCTTTTGCGCGTTGGCCTAGACACTATTCAGTACACTGGTAACAGTGGCGAAACCGTCAAAGAAAAGCTAGATAGGATCTTGCATGTCTAAAATTAAAAGTCTAAACACCACCACAGCAAAAGAAACCATTTATATTGATGTCGATGACGAAATAACCAACATTATAGAAAAAGTTCGCAGCAGCAAAGCAGGAATTGTTGCCTTGGTGCTACCAAAGCGTGCAGCTACGCTCCAAAGCCTAGTAAACATGAAACTGCTAAAGCGCAGTGCCGAGCAATCTGGCAAAAACCTGGTGCTTGTGACAACCGAAAAAAGCTTATTACCACTAGCAGGTGTGGCAGGGTTGCATGTTGCCGAAACTGCCACGAGCCGACCAAACATTCCCAGCGCTCCCGTTCTAGATGACGGCGTAGAAGATGTTGAAGAACCCGTGGGTGCTGTTGCCGAAGATTTTAACCCGGCCCTAGCTGGTGCAACATCTGTTGGCGTGCTTGCAGGTATGGCCGCCAAAAATGACGACGCAGACGATGAAATAGAAGTCCCTGCAGATATCGACGACACTGCAGACGATGCAGAGGCGGCGAACGACACAAAGCCAAAGCGAGACAAGAAACTGGCTGTACCAAGCTTTGACTCGTTTAAGAAAAAGATGGCACTCGGTATTGTTGCCGGCGTAGCACTGATTGCGTTTTTGGTGTGGGCAATCATGTTTGCTCCTAGCGCAACAATAAAACTTGCTACCGAGACATCTACCGTAAAAATAAATGAATCAATTAGCCTTAGCACAGAGGCAAAAGAGCTCGACTTACAGCAGAACATTGTACCGGCCACTGCACAAGCACAGAAGAAAGCGTACACTCAACAGGTTTCTGCAACTGGTCAACAAAACAATGGTGAGCGGGCAACAGGAACGGTTTCGTTTACTGCGAGTGACTGTACGTTGCCAGCCAATGCACCAGAAAGTATTGCGGCTGGTTCGTCGGTGACTTCAAACGGCAAGACCTACATAACACAAGAAAAAGCGACGTATTCACTTACGGGTGTCTCAACTTGCGTAAACTACAAGACCAATGCCGTAGCAATTACGGCCTTAAAAGCTGGCGCTGAATACAACGTAGCGGCTGGGTCAACATTTGGCGGTGCAGGCACTGGCACAGGCTCAGCTGCTGGTGGCACTGACGACATTGTTAAAGTTGTTACGCAGTCTGATATAGATAGTGCAAAGGCAAAAATCGCCAGTCAAGACTCGACTGCCGTAAAACAGGCGCTAGCCGAAGGCTTGCGTGCGCAAAACCTGCGACCAATGGAAACGACATTTTTGGCCAGTGAACCAGAGGTTACTTCTAGTGCAAAGCCTGGCGACAAGGCTGACGCTGTTACTGTAACCGCAAACGTCAACTACAATATGCTTGGCACAAAAGAAGAAGACCTTCGCACTGTAGTCGCCTCTATCGTAAACAAAGAGATAGACCCAGACAAGCAAAAAATATTAGACAACGGGCTAGCTAAAGCGACCTTTAGCCAAGAGTCACCTGCGACAACAACAAGTGCAGTCATAAACATGCGGGCAGTTGCTATTGCCGGTCCAGAGATTGACGTCAATGAAGTAAAACAGATAGCTAAAGGCAAAAAAGCTGGCGAAATCGAACAGGAATTAAAGAAAATCCCTGGCGTGACCGAGGTTCAGGTAGAATACAGCCCATTTTGGGTAAGCTCGGTGCCGAACGACGAAAGCAAGATAACCGTTTCGATAAACGAAACAAAATAATCTATAATTGTGCACGTGACTACCAATAAACGCGACTACAACATTATGGCACTAGACTACGGCAACGCGCGTGTTGGTGTTGCTGTGGGCCATTCTATAGCCCGCATTCCTAACCCTATAGACGCGTTAGCTACTGGCGACACGTTATTTGCAGAGCTAGATAAAGCAATTAAAGACAATAACGTTCAACAAATAGTCGTGGGCATGCCCTATGCTCCACAAGGGGGCGACACAGAACAAACCGTAATCGTTCGCGACTTTGTCGCAAAACTTACTGAACACTGTAACGTACCAGTTGCTGTTGTTGATGAGTCTATGAGCAGTGTTGAGGCCGAAAAACTGATAGGGGCTAAACGAGCCGACAAGGGTATGATAGACGCCTACGCTGCAGCTATTATTTTGCAACGTTATTTTGATGAAGAGCAAAGAGTGAGTATATGAGCAATGTAACTATTCGAAAGAGTTCTTGGTCAAAGCGGCTTTTTGTTGGACTAGCAATTGCTGTTGTTTTGGCGGTACTTGTAATTTTTGCAGGATGGAACTTTTACCAACACAGTTTACGTCCCGTCAGTAGCGACACGACTACAACTAAAGTTGAAATTGCGAGCGGCGAATCGCTAACAACCATTGCGAAAGATTTGCAAACCAAAGGCTTAATCCGCAATGAACGTATGTTTGTTGTGTATGCTCAGCTGAACGACGCAAGTCGCTACTTACAAGCCGGCCAATACGATTTAAGTCCAAGCCAGAGCTCGCAGCAAATAGTTTCACAGTTAACTAAAGGTAAGGTAGCGACAGAACTTATAACTATTTTACCCGGACAACGCATAGACCAAATTCGCACAAGCCTTATTCAAGATGGATTTACAGAGGCAGATGTTGACGCAGCACTCGAACCTACTCAGTACGAGCAACTTCCCGTGCTAGCAGATAAACCTGCTGGCGCTAGTCTCGAGGGGTATATTTACCCCGATTCCTACCAGCGTTCGGGCTCTACAAAAGTTAGCACGATAATTCAGCAGGCTATTGCACGAATGGGCCAAGAACTGACGCCGGCTGTGTTGGCAGGGTTCAAAGCAGAGGGCATTTCTACCTACGAAGGCATCATACTAGCATCTATTGTAGAAAAAGAGGTTGTGACAGAGTCTGACAGGCGCCAAGCAGCGCAGGTTTTTATAAAAAGAGTAGAAGTCGGTATGCCACTTGGTAGCGATGTAACAGCGTTTTATGGCTCAGAACTAGCAGGCGCTGGACAAGATGTGACCTACGACACGCCCTATAATACGCGTATCCGTGACGGCATGCCTCCAACGCCTATCAGCAATGTTTCTAAGTCTTCACTGGAAGCAGTCAGTAACCCTGCTAACACTGAATGGCTATTCTTTGTCGCTGGTGACGATGGGGTCACACACTTTTCTAAAACTGTCGCAGAGCATGAGGCCTTGACAGCGAAGTATTGTATTAAGTTATGTCAATAATAGCACTACGGAATAACAGGGGTGGTCTGGTAAAAAGCATTGCATATTATATCATATTTTGGTACACTGATTCGGTAGTAAATTGCAAACGGTTTATAACAACCATTGCCTGCAACAGCTACACTTATATTGCCACAATATCGATGTACAATCCTGTTACAAGCGGGACCATATACAAAAGTTAAGATGCAATATAAGGTGACGCCTTAAGCGCCAGGAGAATATAGTTATTAGCACTCGAACTGAATCAATTGCGACTAAATTCCGAACCTCTAAGGTTATTCCTAAGCCTCTCCGTTTGCAGAAGTCCATGCGACGTAAATCTGTACGGCGACGACTCGTTAAATACGGGCTTGTTGCTGGTAATATTGTTGCGCTTATTGCTGTAATCGGCTTTGTTGCGTACAGCGCAAACGAGAAAAAACCTGACACTATTATTGTTGCCAGTGCAAACGCGGCTGCATCTGTTGACGCAACGCCTGCGGACCCCGTAGATAGACTTACTGCATATGACGTCGCTGCAAACATTGCCCAAGCCACAAAGCTAACAGAAATGGTACCTATTACTAACCAGGCGCAGAGCGCCAAAGTTGCTGTTGCGATGAGCACAAGCGACACAGGTATTTCTGCCAAGCCTCAGGTTGTAGACACTGCGCTCAAGAGTTGGCGCGACATACGCGAATATAAGGTTGTTGAGGGTGACACCGTTTCGGCTATTGCACAAAAGTTTGGCGTAACCGCAGACAGCGTTAAATGGTCTAACAATTTGCCTTCAGAGGCTGTAACCGTTGGTTCGACCCTTGTAGTGCCTCCAGTAAATGGCATTGCTATTACTGTTAAGGCTGGCGACACGCCGCAGTCTTTAGCTACCAAGTTTCATGCGAATTCTAGCCAAATAGCCCAGTCCAACGACGCCGAAAAAACTGGGCTTGTTGTTGGCCGCAGGGCAATTATCCCTGAAGGTAAAGTTATTGCTGCACGTGCAACAAACACATCGTTGGCTAGGTCGGCGACTGTTGTAGGCGGATCTTCTGGCTTTGTAGCTACCTATGGTGTTGGCTACGACTGGGGCTGGTGTACCTACTATGCTGCAGCTCGCGCAGGGGCTCCTGGTAACTGGGGCAACGCAAATACATGGGCCTACTATGCTCGTTTGAGTGGCTGGAAAGTAAGCGGCACGCCAAAGGCTGGTGCTATATTCCAGACTCCATCTGGCTGGGCTGGCCACGTTGGTATTGTTGAAGAAGTGTATCCAAACGGTACCATGAAAGTTAGCGACATGAACGGCTTCTCGGGCTTTGGTCGAGTAGGCTACGCAGTTGTTTCTGTGGGCGCGTACCCTAACTATATTTCACGAAACTAACGGACATAACAGAGAACAAGTTTGGTGATAACCCCTAAGCTCATCTATACTACATCTGTATGAAGTTTATTGACACGGCAAATGTGACTATAAAAGCGGGCGACGGCGGCAATGGCCGAGTCAGCTTTCGGCATGAAAAATTTATTGATCGTGGCGGTCCTGATGGTGGCGATGGTGGCGATGGTGGCAACATTGTTTTTGTAGCTAGCAGAAACCAAAACACGCTTATGTCTTTTCGGTTTCAAAAAGAGATTGCAGCAGAAGCTGGCGGCAATGGTGGTAAAACCCGCAAACACGGTAAGCGCGGCAAAACGCTTGAAGTTGCAGTACCCGTGGGTACCGTTGTGTACGATAACGATGCCGTGCTGGTAGATTTTGTGGCAGATGGCCAGAAAGCAATTGTTGCAAAAGGCGGTCGAGGCGGCTTTGGAAACGCTCACTTTATTAGTTCCGTGCGTCAAGCTCCAAACTTTTCTGAACCAGGTGGTGAAGGCGAGCTTCGCACTGTTCGGCTAGAACTAAAGCTTATTGCAGATGTTGGTTTAGTTGGCTTGCCAAATGCTGGTAAATCGACATTCTTGTCGGTAGTTAGCAATGCAAAGCCAGAAATTGCAGATTATCCGTTTACGACACTGACACCAAACCTAGGTGTCATAGAGCTAAAGGGATCAGGTAGCATGTTGGCTGCAGACATTCCAGGGCTTATTGAAGGCGCTGCTCAGGGCAAAGGCCTTGGTGACGAGTTCTTGCGCCATGTCGAAAGAACAGCCGTGCTGCTTCACTTGGTCGACGCCACCAGCGAAGACGTTGCCGAAGACTACGAAGTTATTTTAAAAGAACTGCAATCGTATACCATAGACCTAACCACAAAGCAGCAAATTGTTGCGCTCAGCAAGATTGATCTTATCGACGAAAAAGACCTGAAGAAAAAGCAAAAAGCGCTTACTGCAAAACTTCCAAAAGGCGCGAAGTTGCACAGTATCTCGTCTCAGGCCCATCAGAACTTGCAACCGTTGCTGTTTGAGCTACTACAAGCAGTGCAGGCGTTTCGAAACCAAGAGCAAGAGGTAGCTGTTGAAGCAGAGCAGGGCATACCAGTGCTTACGCTGGCTGCCGACCTGCCATGGAAAGTAGAAGTTATGAACGCAGACACGTTCAAAATTAGTGGTAGTCGTGTTGATAAGTTTGCGGCTAGAACAGACTTTGAAAATGAAGAATCAATCCGACGTTACAGGTCAATCTTACAAAAAATGGGTGTTATGCACGAACTAACACGCAAGGGCATTCAGCTTGGCAATACTATTCAGACCAATTTTGGTACGTTTGAATTTTAATATCTTATTTCGAGTAACTCTTTTGAATAATCGTATAGTGGTACACTAAAGTCTATGTCTCATACATTTTTTTGGTACGACCTTGAAACATCTGGAATTAGTGCTGGTACCGATAGAATTATGCAGTTTGCCGGGCAACGAACTACGCTGAACCTAGAGCCCATCGGCGAACCAGTCAACATTCTTATACGTTTAGCAGACGATATATTGCCTTCGCCCGAGGCTATATTCATAACAGGCATTACGCCACAACAAACTCGTGCAGACGGCATAACCGAAGTAGAGTTCTTAAAAATTTTCGAAAAAGAAGTCGCTACGCCGGGCACAATCTTCGCCGGCTTCAATAGCGTTCGTTTTGACGACGAGTTTATGCGCTACTTGCACTACCGTAACTTTTACGACCCATATGTGTGGCAGTGGAAAGATGAACGCAGTCGCTGGGATTTATTAGATGTCGTGCGTATGACTCGTGCACTGCGGCCAGACGGAATAGAATGGCCTTTTGTGGATGGTGTAGCAACAAACCGTCTCGAACTGCTGACCAAAGCCAACAACATAGCTCATGTACATGCTCATGATGCACTAGCAGACGTTGAGGCATGTATTGCCATAGCCAAACTAATTCAACAAAAGCAGCCAAAGCTATTTGACTGGTTATTAAAATTGCGCGACAAAAAAACAGTCCGTGATCTTGTGATGTCGGGTCAGCCATTTGTGTATAGTTCGGGCAAGTACGCAACCGAGCACGAGAAGACTTCTGTAGTGATGTTGCTTGCAGGGCACCCTAAAAAACAAGGCGCATTGGTGTATGATTTGCGCGTAGACCCGAGCGAGTTTTTAGACATGACCCCAGAGCAGCTCTATGAGCGTTGGAAATGGGAAAAACAACCCACTACCTCGCGCCTACCCATAAAGACACTTCAGTTCAACCGATGTCCGGCCGTGGCACCATATGGGGTGTTGGACCCCGCTAGCAAAGAACGTATCCATCTAGATGAGGCGAAAATAAAGAAACATCGCGCCATTTTACAGGCGCATCCTGAATTTATTACACAGGTGCTGGTGGCGTTGTCAAAGCTAGACGATGAGCAAGCTCGCAGGTATGCCGAGCCAAAGTTTGTTGATAAGCAGTTGTACGATGGTTTCATAGCCCCAGGCGATAGCAAACAAATGCCCGTGTTTCGAAGCGCTGACCCAGCACACTTTGCCGAAGTTGCTACTAAATTTACAGATGAACGCTTACGAAAGCTAGCACCGCTCTATAAAGCCAGAAATTATCCCAAACTACTTACAGACGAAGAGCGGCAGGTTTGGGAAAAGTATCGCCAAGAAAAACTACTTAGCGGTGGTCAGCGAAGTGAAGCGGCGCAATATTTTGAAAAACTTGGCCAGCTGTATCAAGCAGCGTCCTCGGACCAACGGTTCCTCATAGAAGAGCTTCAGCTATATGCCGAGAGCATTTTACCTATTGATACAACAGACTAAATTATTTCTATTCGCTAGAGAGTAAACGCTTTTTGATGTCAGAGTAGTGAATTGAGTTTGCTTTTTCGTCTGACCAAGTAACAAACAGCTTAATACCTCGAACAATAGCAATCATGCCGAGGACAACTACAATGATTAGTTGGGCAACGCCGACTTTAATGAGCGGGATATATTTTTTGAGTAGCGACTGAGATGTTTGTGCAGTATGTATCGAAGCTTGCTGCCACTGAGCAGTAGACTGCAATTTTTTATACAGGTGAATTTTGTCGATGTTCCAGAATACAATAATCCATACAAAGCCAAATACTACCCAAAAATAAAGGGGTATAACGTAGTCAGTACCGGGTATAACACCTAGGACGAGAAGATCTTGCACTGGAACCACCTCAAATCATCAATTTAGTAATAAGCAGTATATCACAAATTAATAAAAAAAGCAATAATGTTTCATACAGTGCTTATGGTTGGTGAGTGCTATTTACCTGAGGCTATTTTTTTCGGTTGCGAAATCGTTCAAGTCTTTCACGGTTCATAAGACTTATAAAAACCGCCGCAAAGAACATACTGGTAGCAAGCATAACTTGCCAGTATGCGGCATGTGACCATGCAAGAAAGGCCGCTACTGCAAAGAGTGTTGTAGCAACAAGGTCGTAGGCCCACTGTGCTATGGGGTGCTTTGGAAAGAGTTTGTCTACAAACTTGCCACCGTTATCGAGCACGTATATACGAAGGTCCATGGCCCATTTGTTGTTTATGCTGAGGAGTCCAAGTCCCCCAATCATCAGAGGCAAACCACCCGGTCCGGGTAACCAACCGGTAAGTATAGACGCCACGATTAGCAGATAGCCTGCAGTGTCAATTAAAACGCGCTTGGTGTGTTTCTTGTATTCTGCCATTACACTATTGTATCTCATAGTAGGTAAGTACTGCGCACCTAAACGCATGATTTCAACAGAAATCTGTAAGATTACCCCTTAACAAAATTGCATATTTAAGGTAGAATAGTGGGTCATGCATGATGAAATTGTAGTTAAGGGCGCACGGGAACATAACCTCAAGAATATTGACGTTACGTTGCCACGCGAAAAGCTGGTTGTTATAACTGGTCTAAGTGGTTCGGGCAAGTCTAGCTTGGCGTTTGACACCATTTATGCCGAGGGCCAACGTCGCTATGTTGAGTCACTTAGCGCCTATGCTCGCCAGTTCTTGGGCCTCATGGAAAAGCCAGACGTAGACCAAATAGATGGCTTAAGCCCTGCAATTTCTATTGACCAAAAGTCTACCAGCCGTAACCCGCGAAGTACTGTTGCAACTGTTACAGAAATTTATGATTATTTACGACTTATGTTTGCGCGCATTGGCGTTCCGCACTGTCCAGTTTGTGGTGAAGCAGTCGTGCGTCAAACGGGTGCAAACATTATTGACCAAGTTGAGACGCTGTACAACGAAAAGCGCATTATGATACTTGCCCCAATTGTTGTTGACCGCAAAGGCGCCTTTGAACATATACCAGAACAGTATCAGCGGGCTGGTTTTGCGCGCGTACGAGTAGATGGCGTTGTATATGCACTAGACGAATTTCCTGTACTCGACAAAAACCTCCGCCACACATTAGAAGTGGTCGTCGACCGGATGGTTGTGAAGCCCGAAGAACGCACCCGTTTGGCCCAAAGTATAGAACAAGCACTCGACGCCGCAGAAGGGCGCGTCAATGTTCTTGACGCGGACACCAACGAAGTAGCACCTTTTAGTCTTATGTATGCCTGCGTTAACCACCCCGAAGTAACTATTCCTGAGCTAGAGCCTCGTACGTTCAGCTTTAACAGCCCGCACGGTGCATGCCCAACGTGTACAGGCCTGGGGAGTCGCCTGGTAGTAGACCCAGAGCTGGTTATACCAAATGGTCGCTTGACCATCGCAGAGGGCGCTATACGACCCTACAACCGTATAAACATGGACAACTGGTACATAAAGAAGCTTCAGTCTGTCGCAGACAAGTACAAATTTTCTTTACATGAGCCAACAGGCCAGATTAGCGAAGCCAACATGGAGCGTATTTTGTATGGTACTGGCGAGGAGACATACCGAGTGAGTCTTGGTAGCGGCCGAACGTTCTCTACCACATACGAAGGAGTAATCCCGAACCTAGAGCGCCGGCATAAAGAAACCGAAAGTGACTTTATGCGCCGCGACATAGAGCGCTTTATGCAAGAAAAGCCATGCAAAGCGTGTAGTGGCCGACGCCTTAAACCCGAAATACTTGCTGTAACGGTTGGTGGCCAGTCAATAATGGATATCTGTGAACTTTCTATAGACGATGCTGCCGAGTACTTTAAAACTCTTAAGCTCAACGACAAAGACATGTCTATTGCCGTACTGGTACTTAAAGAAATATCTGCTCGGCTAAACTTCTTGCAAGATGTTGGACTCAACTACCTTACCTTGCTACGCGGCGCAACGACGCTATCTGGTGGTGAGGCGCAGCGAATACGTTTAGCTACGCAAATAGGCTCGGGCCTAATGGGTGTTTTGTATGTTCTAGACGAGCCAAGTATTGGGCTACACCAAAGAGACAACGAACGGCTTATTGCCACCCTTAAACATTTGCGCGACCTCGGCAACACGGTGTTGGTCGTAGAGCATGACGAAGACACTATTCGTACGGCCGATTACTTGTTAGACATTG
>JBATPG010000014.1:0-13464 GCA_049291335.1 Saccharimonadales bacterium (SeqCode)
CGACAACACAAAGAAAAAGATTCCCTGCACGTTTCGGTCGTGTACTATTTGCCTAATGTTTTGCATGCCTTACCCTTGTCTAGTTATGCATCAATTATAACGCCCAACGTTTGAACGCTAAGAGCATAGTCTGACGATGTTATAGCAATTTGTTGATTACTTTTTGTAGCTCGTCACTTTGTTCTTGAGACCAGTTTGGAGGGTTTGTTACTGCTGCCCAGCCATCTACCACTGCTTTACCATACTGGTGACCGTGGCCATAGGGCACACCGGCCGAGGTGACTTGGTCTATACCCAGCTGTACAAACGACACTACGGGGTACCAACGCGTAGCTGGTGATACGTCTGGTGCGCGTGTTTCTTTAAGCCAGTCTGGCTTGTTGGTAATGAGGTTAAAGTCAAACCATACTACTGGATCGGAACCGTGCTGCATGTACAAAATTCTTGGGTACGTCCAGTTGGTTTGGTTAGCCGTGATTTCGCTATTTTTACTTGCATAGCGAACTGTTTCGCCGTTACGATAGGTTGGTTGCCATTCGGGGCTACCTTCGTCGCGGTTGTCTGTTACATTGCGCCACAAAGTAGTAAAGTTTGGTGTACCTTCAAAAAACGCTCCGTCGATAGATAGCCGCAAATCGTTAACGCCAGAATATGGTGTCTGACCACCAAAACTACCAAGGCTAAGCCCATAAGCGTACAGTTTTGGCCTTGTTTCGCGTGGCAAGAGTGACCATTCGGCAACAACAGCATCGTACAGTGCCTGACTAGTGTCTGTTGCCTTCGATTTATCTGCCAAATACGATATCCAGCTAGGCAAGTATGAATACTGCTGCGCAACAAGCGCAGTGTTGCCGTTATACATGTACTCGATAGAACTCAAAGACTGCTCAGCCAACCAGCCAGAGCCCGTGGTGCTAGCAAGTATGAGAACTGGTCGTTCAAATGCACCCGTTCGCTTTAGCTCTTGAACAGCAAGTTCAGCCCTGTCTTCGGCAGTTTCGCCTGATTTTAGACCTACGTACACGCGAATTGGCTGAGTTGCCTCGGTTTTTGAGAACTCTGATAGATCTTGGACGCTAGGGCCACCGGCAACAATCTTACGACCCTGGTAGCCTATGTCGTCCCAGTCGCTCAACGACTCAGGGCTACCCGAACGTAACGGGCTAGTTGGTTGCTCGTACCCTTCAGGAATGCTGGTGTCTCTGTTTGAATAAAACGCATCGGCAAGTCTCATAAAGTTATTAGCAAATAAGCCACTAAACACCCAGAATACAAACAGTGCAACAAGGGCAAAACTAATTGCAATGCTTATTCTTCGAGGCACTGCGCGGTCAACTTTTTTCTTTAACCAGTGAAAAAGCTGACGTACTTTACGAGACAGTGCTAGCACCCCAACCGCAATAAGCAACGATATACTAAGCATAAATATGGCTTGAAAATTATGGTCTGGAGGCAATTGTACGAGCGCACGAACTTCGTCGCGCCAAACACTACCAAGATACGCAAAAACTAGCACTACTACAGGCACTACTAGCTTGAGCGCACGCCATGCTATGGGCTTGAACTTAGCTGGTATATCCTTTTCGGTAGACCAACGAACAATGTGGCTCAGTAAGCTACCAATACCATAGCCTGCAACTATTGAAAGTCCCGTGACCAAGCCTTGCGTAACAAAACTGCGTGGCAGTAGCGATGGCAAAAGTGAAAATGCGTAAAACAACGTGGCGAAAACCAACCCAAGATAATTTAGGTTGCTGACGTAACCTGTAACGCGACTAAAGCGTTTTGTTTTTGTAGTTGTTACTTTAGAAACACTCGACGAAGACTGGCTTTTATTTTTACTAGTTTCAGACCTTGAGGCTTTTTTGCTCATACACACTCCTGTTATGCCCTCATTGTATGACTCAACCTCTGTTAGAACAAGTGCCTTGTTTCGCTTACATACGAAGGGGCCGTTAGCTATAGTTGCAGTTAGAAGTAGTTTAGGCTCAACAAAAATATACTCTTTTGCCCTTGTTAAGATGTTAAGAATGATACTATGTAGACACAACCAAGGAGACACTGTGCAGCCAAGACTACGACTCGACCAAAAAATAACGCCATTTGTTAATAAGTATTATGTTTCGCAGGCGTTGGGCGACGAAAAAGGACCCCTAGTAGCTTTTGCTCAACAAAAACGTGCCAAACTACGCGAAGAAATACTGTTTTACAGCGATGAAGATAAACAAACACTACTCTTTAGCTTCCAGGCCGAAAAGGTTTTTGACTTACACGGGCGCTACTTTGTAAAAGATGCCGACGGCAACATTATAGGTATGTTTGCCAAAGATTTTACAAAGTCACTACTTACTAGCACCTGGAAGGTTATGGACGGTAACGAACAGCTAAAGCTAGTGGTTACAGAAAGCAACCAAACCTTGGCTATATTACGACGTTTTGCCGGCGCTATACCTATTATTGGTGAGTTTGTAGATCTTGCTTTGGCGTTTTTGAAGTACCACTTTGTGTTTTTAGACGCCGAAAGCAAACAACAGGTTGGCAAGTTTCAAAAACTAACCATTTTTAAAGACACCTACAAGTTTGACCTAGACGACGAACACTACGCCGCCCTAGACTGGCGCGTGTACGCCGCCATGTGTGTTGCCCTCGACGCATTGCAGTCTCGATAGCATCCTACAACTTAGTATAGCGACCTAAGAGCTCATTTATAGCTACGCCTTTGTTGTCTATGATTGTCCGCCAATCGCAACAGTTACAGCCAATATGCCTAGCATTAGCAAAAATAGCCCGGTCATAATGGCTATGCCGAGCAGTTTTTGCTCGTCACTCATGGCGTTAAGTTTGTTTAGCATTCGCTCAAACACATTTGGGCTTTTCATGCTAGCAGTATAGCATTTGCGCCCGGCGAGCCATCTTGTAGTGTATGAGTACAAAAAAAGAGCTCCCCATTACAGGTAGCTCTTTTTGTTGGTAGGGGAGCCTACTTAGTTTCTTTGGTTGCGTCCGTAACCACCCTGGTGATTACCTTCACCGCTGCCAAACTCGTGATCTGCTGAGTTAGCTGCGTGTCGCTTTGCCTGGTCGGCAACGCGCTGGGCAATTTCAGCTTGGCTGAGCCCGCGAGTTTCCCAACGTGCCTTTGCGGCTGCCTGCATTTTGGCCTGGAAGTCAATCTCGGTCATACCTTTGTCTTTAGCTATTTGAGACATAGTTTTAGTCTCGAGCGCTGCCTTTAGTTGGTCGGTTGTCATGCCAACAATCTTTGCACGTGACTCAAGTGAGGCCTGGTAGCCATTTCCCTGACCGTTGCCTTGGCCCTGTGACGAACCTGGTGTTCCAGTTCTGTTTGCCGGACCGTTCATAGCCGACGCGCTTATTGTACCGACGCCCGCCAAGCCAACTACTGCCAATGCGGTGACACCAATAGTGAGTAGCTTTTTCATAATGCATTTCTCCTTAATTCTTTAGGTTTGCATATGTAGTACTACCTAGAGTGCAATATTATTTCACTATTGTTGGTTTTGCCAACGCTGACCCTGCATGCGCTCAGACGAATCGACTCGTTTTGGCGTATGCGAAGAGCCTACATTTATGTACGACAGCCCAAGACCGAACAGTAGCGAGCAAGCGACCAAAATAAGAGCAATAGTACTAGTCCTGTGACGATACATTTGCCCATGGCGCTTTACGAGCATAACAGCCAGTGCCAGAAGCGCGGTAGCGGCTAGTAGAGCCCACCAAGGGAACTCGGCAATAGATTGGCTTAGGTTGGCACGTGCGCCCCAGGCCATGGTGTCAGCGGTTTGCACACGAAGCCAAAAGAACAGAATACTTGAGAGATATGCCACACTAATGCCCGCCGACACAACAGCAAGTAGCGAAACCGTGCCCAGCAAACTGTAGTACACGCGAGGTTTCATACGAACGTTACCACTCTTAATTTGCGACATTACGGACTGAGAAATATCGGTTGTTGTGTGGTTTTTCATCGCGTTACTCCTTGTTGTTCGCATATCTGTTTAAGATGCTTTTTTGCCCGCGCTAGCCATACACCAACCGTTGAAGTAGGCACATGCAGAACGTCGCTAACCTCTTCGTATTTCATATGCTCGTAGTACACCAACTGTACAACCTCTCGGTACTTTGGCTCTAGCTTGCTAACACATACATGCACGTGCTCTTTGAGCATACCTTTGTCGATAAGCTCGGCCACGTTTGGATCATAAGCAAAGTCGTGCATTTCGTCGAACGAGTCAGGGGAAATATGCTTCGATTTTTTTATCGTGTTCATGGCTTCGTTGTGGGCAATACGGTACACCCACGATGAAAACTTATATTTATTGTTAAAACTTTGCAGGTTTTGGTAGGCCTTAATAAAGGTGTCTTGTACAACATCGTGAGCAGTCATTTGGTCATGAACGAGGTAGGTAACGTAGCGCAAGAGTTTGGCCTCGTACCGGCTCATAAGCAAGCTATACGAGTCAGTATCACCACCTACAACTCGAGCAACAAGTGCTTCGTCTGTTTCGGTTTGTTCGCTAGCCATATAGGTAGTATTGCAGTTATCGGGCAACTTGGCGACTAAATGCTCGCAAATGGTTTTCTGAACCATGCAGCAGGTTTTCGTATACATCTTTTATGTCAGAGTCTGCAGGGTCTAGTGCAGCAATCATTCGCTTAAGGTCTGCTATGTCGACTTCTTCTATAATGTTGCCGACTTTGTAGGCTTCTGCCTGGCTTTGGTTACCTTGTGCAACCAACTTGTCGTATAAAGCTTGCAAATCAGGGTTCGTAAACCTACCGAGTGTATCCGTACGTGGGTCAGCAAGGCCGCGGCTGTCCATAACAGCTAACACCATTCCTTGGTGCATAGTCTCGCTATTTTTAATGTTACCAAATATTCGTGAGCCCCATTTGTCATACATTGCTTGGTACACGTCGTGAGCTAACTTTTCTTCTTCGATAATGTATGTAAGGTCTTTTGCGGTGTCTACGCTGTTACTTGCTTGTGCGGTGGTTAGTGGTGTTATGCCGTGTTCTTCGAGCAACGCTTTGGGGTCGGCGTTTTCATGATTGCCGGTCGTGGCAATTGCGTCATGGCTTTCGGTATCGTTGCTTGCCATAACGGCCACTGCGCCTACAACGATAAGAGCGATGCTAAGCACGCCAATAACTATGAATTGCCAGTTTTGCTGTAGTGACTTGGTTATTTGTGCGGTGTTCATAGTTGTAGCTCCTGGTTAGGTATATTTGTAGTACAACCGTCGTTAGCAAATTATTTCAATATTTGGGATTTGTAAGGCTGGCCCTCCCGGGGCTCACTTCGCCCAAAGCATTCACAGTGCTCGATGCGGGTGGCTCCTCCCAGGCCTGACGCCTTCGGGGTCATAACAACTGCGACCGTGCTCGAAGTAAACTGTGGTTCCTCCCAGGCCTCGCTGCGCTCGCGCACTTCGTCATGCTCAAAACCTTCGGTTCCTGCGCCTGACTCCGCTGGCGTCGAACTGCTTTTGCATAGCAAAAGTTCCAGTTCGTGCCTGGGGCACCAAAGAAAATACCCCAGCATTGCTTGGGGTATTTTCTTTGGTGGCTCCTCCCAGACTCGAACTGGGGACACAAGGCTCTTCAGGCCTCTGCTCTACCAACTGAGCTAAAGAGCCCTACATGAGACAAACCTGACGGTTTTTCTCATCGTGCCGGCAAAAAGACGTGACTTTTTGTCGGACTGCTCTTTTCCCTTAACGCGAAAGAGCGTAAGACCCCTGTATTTTACTAGAAAATGATGTTCTGAACAAGGGTTACACTAAGCCACTTCTGCCTAACGCAGAATCAATGCTCGAAGAAATGCTTTGTAGCTCGGACTTTATTTGCTGCATTGTCTGCCTTTGGTTAGATAGTTCACGCTCTAAATCTTGAGCTTGGGCATCTTTGTCATTCTTTTCTTTTTCTAAACTTATAATTTGTTGTCGGACTATATCTGTTTGTAGCTGGTCGTCTTTGGCGGCCAAATTAACGGCCATAAGATTGCGTTTATTTTCTAGGTCAGAAGCCTCGGACTTGAGTTTCTGAATATCTTGTTCGTAGCGACGAACCAGTTCAGATTCATCGCTATCAATGGTCATAACAGCTTGCTGAAGTGATGACGATGCTTGTTGTACGTATGATTTTACTGGCATGTACGCCTCCTTATGCAGTTACTATATGTGAGAACGCCTACCAGTACTGCAAGCTACGTTACAGACTACGCAACGACCGTACCAAATGCAGCACCAATTCCGTAGGTAATAATCATGGCAAGTAGCCCACCAATAACAACTCGTACTATTGCACGACGGCGAGATGATTCGCCTACTGTTGCACTAAAGTAGCCAGTCAAGAATAGCGCAAAGGTTACTGCAATAAGCGTAGCAGGTATGCGCCACTCTTCTGGGGCAAACACTACACTAAGTAACGGTATAAGTGCGCCGGCAGTAAAAGACAATAGAGACGCCACGGCAGCATGCATTGGGTTCGTCAACTCTTGCTCATCCATACCAAGTTCTGCATCTAAATGAGCCTTGACGGCGTCTTTTGCAGTTAGTTCGTTCGCTACTAGGGTTGCCGTTTTAGGCGTAAGTCCTTTGTCTAAATATAAGTTCTTTAGCTCTTCAAGTTCGCCTCTAGGGTCTGTACGAAGCTCTTTTTTCTCTTTTTTTATATAGGCTCGCTCGGTGTCGCGCTGCGTACTAACAGAAACGTATTCGCCTACACCCATGCTGAGGGCGCCTGCCACCAGGCCAGCCAAACCGGCAGTAAATATAGCGCCTTTGCTGTTAGTTGCACCCGCAACACCAAATATAAGACTTGCGGTCGACACAATGCCATCGTTAGCGCCAAGTACCGAGGCGCGAAGTTTATTAAGCATTACTGCATCTGCCTGATTGTTTGCCATACCTATTCCTCTGTTATATTGATGGAATATTTACCATCTGTTCAGCTTCCATTGTAGCATTACGGCGACTAATCGTTGTGGGAAGCCGATGATAAGTGCCACAATGCACAGTGTTTGCACTGGTAGGCATGAGGTTTTGTGCCATACCAATATTCGCTAGTAACGGCTGTGTCGTCGGCTTGCCTCTTAGTATCAAAGGCAATTTTATCGGCACAGGGCAACGGTTCTTCGCTCATATTTCACTACGATTCATCAATAAACTGTTGGCAGAACCGTTCAAAAACAGCGTTCGTCCAACCGAACCCTGTTTGGCTTGGGTACACACCTTTTTGTGGTGGTTTATCTGGGTTAACTACATTATATTTCTCTAAAAATACGCCGTGCTCGTTAAACCAATCTAGGTTGTTGCGCATCCATTTATGGGCGATTCGCTTAGCGTCTTCGTGATAGCCATATTTAACGAGTGCCTCAACAACAATAAAGTGTAGCGGCGCCCAACCGTTTGGGTATGCCCACTGCACCGGCATGCTACCGGGCACGTATTGACCAAGTGGCAAGTTATCGGTGGTAGCAAGGCCCCCTTTGTTTTCAAATTTGCGCAATGACTTTACTAGAGACTCGGCTTGTTTTTCGTTGACCATACCAGCCCACATAGGGAAGTATGTTGCCACACTGCTTATGTTGCCACGCCGTTGTTTTGTAAAATTGTAGTCGTAGTACATGCCCCGCATGGAGTCCCACATGAGTTTATTCATGGTCTTACGACGCCTCTCTGCTGCTGCTTCCCATGTTACTGCTTCTTCATGGTTACCAAACAAGCGTGCACTTCGCGCGAAATCTATTTCGTACTTATACAAAAGTGCGTTTAGGTCGACAGGCAAGTAGTTAAGCGCTTTGCGGTTAAACCGAGGGGTCATATCCCAACCGCTTTCTGCCTCGGCGAGGTCATGGAGATGGTTAATGTCGTAATAGCGACTTAAGCCTTCCCACACAAGTCGCTCGTTTGGCTTGCGTGTTCCCATCCAAACGACTTCATACTCTCGCTTAGCAATATCCATGGCTTTTTTAAGCCATTCCCTGTCGAGTTCGTAACGGTTGTAAAGATCGTAGATAAATGTCGTTAAAAATGGAGGCTGTGATCGTCCCGTCAGATATGTACGCGAAGCATTTGGGATCGCGCCAAATCGTTCCATAAGTGTAAAAAGGTTTTCTACGATACCAATGTTTAGCTTTTCATGCTCGTCATCGAGCACACCTTGTACCATAAAAAAGCTGTCCCAGTAGTATAGTTCGTTGTAGTCAAAGCTGGCAGTTTCGTCATAGCTTGGCACAAGATAGGGGCGAGGTAGACCAACAAGGCTTTCGTCGTCTTTAGGGTGAAAGCGTTCTAGTTTTGGCCAATACTCTTTTATATACGCACGCGCCTCGACGACATCGCTTGCTTGTAAAAAATGGTCCCGCGCGGGCCATAACCGAACACTGCCGAGTGTGCTTGGAAGCTTTGTTTTTGCTACCGAACGGGCACTGGCACTAGCCTTTTTAAGCTTTTGGTAGCCTTTTTTAGTCATTTGGCTGATCGGGTCCACCGCTCAGTCTTCGTTGTGAGGGGTTATCCATGTTCCATAACGCTTGGTGCAAAAGCCCCATAACGGCTTGCGCCTGTTCTCGACTCATACCAATTTTAGAAACGGTTAGCGGCTGGCTTGAAGGCCCGGCAGATTGTGAAAATGCTAGTACAATGCCCTGGCCATTAGCAGAAATCTCGGCAACGTCGCTATACATAATACGAGGGTCAATCATTATCATCATAGCCTGATGCTTCATCATGTCGTTTGGTGGCATATCGTCTGATTTGTCAGATGATGCGTAGCCCGCAAGTCGCCATAGTTCTTCTGCACGTTCTTCTTGAACACCATAATGGCTAATGAGCAGTAGTAAAATGTCTTCGCTTGGGCGATTAGAACCGGTTTCAAATTCTTTCAGTGTTGTTTCGTCAATTTCTACGGCACTGGAAACTTCGGCAGCCGACTCGTGGCTACCTTCTCGTAGGCCTTTAAGGAAGGTGCCTAGCTTCTTGTAAGGGGTTTGTGAACTATTACTCATACCAAACTAGTATACCAGTATCTTGACATACTGTCTCGTAACCAACTTCACAAAATTGGCATCTTTGTATGCCCGTAAGCGCGCCTTTGGGTACGGGCCATAACAGCGTTATACTATACGTATGGAAATTACCGAAAATGTTGCCTTATCTAACTACTCTACGATGCGACTGGGTGGTATTGCCCGCTACCTTGTTGAAGTACGAAACAGAACTGAGCTAAAGGAAGCCTACCAATGGGCACAAAAGCAAGAACTACCTATTATTATGATTGGCCATGGTAGTAATGTAGTCTGGCGAGACGAAGGGTTCCCGGGCCTAGTCATGATAAACCGAATTACCGGTTACGATGACTACAACGAAGATGCCCTAAGTCATTACATTACCATTGGAGCAGGCGAAAACTGGGATAGTGTGGTGGCGCGAAGTGTTGCCAGCGGGCTAACTGGTGTAGAAGCTCTGAGCCTAGTACCAGGTACAGCCGGTGCAACACCTATACAAAATGTTGGAGCATATGGACAAGAAATATCTCAAACCCTAACAAGCATAGAGGCCTTTGACGCAACCACCGGGCAACTTGTAAACATCCCCGCCGAAGCATGCGGGTTTGGATACCGAACCAGCAAATTTCAGACTGAGTACAGAGGAAGATTTTTCATAACTGCTATTACGCTGCACTTAATGGCTAGCAACCCGTATCCGCCTTTTTACTCTGCAATCGAGCAATACTTTCAGCAGCACCCACCAGCTGGCACCATAACGCCACAAGTCATTAGAGATGCTGTTATTGCAATACGGCAAGCAAAATTGCCCGACCCAGAAGTTGTTGCCAACACCGGCTCTTTCTTTGCAAACCCAATTGTTGACGATGGCATGCTTACTGACTTACGTTCAGACAACCCTGCCATGCCCTACTGGCCAGTAGAGGGTGGAGGGGCCAAAATTCCTGCAGCATGGCTTATTGAACAAGTTGGCTTTAAAGACGTGCACGATGCAGAAACTGGCATGGCTACTTGGGCGACACAACCGCTAGTGCTTGTAAACGAATCTGCTACGTCGACAGCCCAGCTACTTACCTTCCGCAACAAAATAATTGCTGCAGTGCAACAAAAATACAATATTACACTTAAGCAAGAGCCCGAGCTCCTCCCAAAACAATAGACTACCGTAGAGACGGAGAACTAAGACAAATATATTTTAGTTATCGCTAGGAATGGGGAATTTTAGGGCAAATACGCGCACTTCTTCTCGAAGTTCTTGCAACTTTGTCGCATTTTCTCGGTTGTCTATGGCTTGCTTCATCCACTCGGCCACGGTGGCCATATGCTCTTCGGTAAGTCCGCGAGTTGTTATGGCTGGAGTGCCCAAACGTATGCCACTTGGGCGAAATGGAGGTAGTGTGTCGTTGGCAATAGAGTTCTTGTTAAGCGTTAAGCCTATGGCGTCAATTGCTTCTTCTGCGACCTTGCCGTCTATGCCAAAGCTACTGTACACGTCTGCCAAGATTAGGTGGTTGCTAGTGCCACCAGTAAGCAGCTTGAAACCACGCTTTTGCATTTCGTCTGCCAAGACGCTCGCATTTTTGACAATCTGTGCAGCGTAGGTCTTAAACTCTGGTTGTAGCGCCTCAAGAAACGACACGGCTTTGGCAGCAATAGTGTGCTCATGTGGGCCACCTTGCGTACCCGGGAACACTGCACGGTCGATTAGCGTTGGGATGTTCTCGAGCGTTTTTTCTGGTGCTTTTAGCGGCGTACTGACTGTACCCTTGCTTAAAATAAGGCCGCCCCGAGGCCCACGAAGTGTTTTGTGCGTAGTAGTCGTAATAACGTGAAAACCGTAGTCGAATGGGTTCTTGGCAACGCCAGCGACAATTAACCCTGCAATGTGGGCCATGTCTGCCATAAGTAAACAGCCTGGCACGGCTTTACCAATTTCGGCAAACTTAGCGTAGTCAAGCTCGCGTGGGTAGGCACTAAACCCAGCCAGCAATATTTTTGGCTGGTGCTTTTCGGCTAGAGCGCGTAGTTCGTCGTAGTCAATCTCGCCCGTTTCTGGGTCTTTCATTTTGTAGGGCACAAAGTTGTAGATGTGCGCAGATCGTGTCATAGGGTTGCCATGGGTAAGGTGACCACCGTGGCTAAGGTCCATCGCAAGCACCGTGTCACCTGGCTCTAGCCATGCATAGTAAACTGCTTCGTTTGCTGGGGCACCCGAATGTGGCTGTACGTTAGCGTGATCTGCCTTAAAGAGTTCTTTGGCGCGGTCTATAGCTAGCTGTTCAAGGGGGTCAGTGTTGTCTTGGCCACCATAGTACCTCTTGCCGGGATAGCCCTCGCTGTACTTGTTGGTAAAAATTGAGCCCATAGCCTTGAGTACTGGCTTGCTAACATAATTTTCACTTGGGATAAGCTCAAGGCCCTCACGTTGCCGCTTCTCCTCTTGAGCTATCAGCATGTTTACTGCATCGTCCTGCATGTACACCTCCCCTGTTTGGCAGCCCCTCACACCCTTAGCGCTGCATTTTCTGTTACTTCTAGTGTACGCTTTTGAAGGCACGGCTACTATAGTATTTTTGACTGCGAACATATACCTGTTGATTGGCCCATTTCTAGGCATAATATTGCAAAAATATGGAAATATTATATCATTTGTGATATATTGTAGGCATATGAGCCCAACAACCAATGAAAAAATCGGTAACTTTATTGCGCGCGTCCGCCAAGAACGTGGCCTAACCCAATCAGAATTTGCCAAGCGACTTGGCACAAGCCAGTCGGCGATTAACAGAATAGAAAAAGGCAAACAAAACCTAAGCCTAGAAACTATTGGCAGGCTAAGTGACGTCCTAAATAAGCAGATAATATCTTTAGGCAGTGGTTCGGTGAACCTTCGAATTGAAGGTGGCCACGAGCTACACGGTAAAATTAAGCTAAAGACAAGCAAAAACGCTGCAGTTGGCTTACTGTGCGCTAGCTTGCTTAACCATGGCACCACCACCTTTAAAAACTTTCCGCGTATCGAAGAAGTGTTCCGTATTATTGAGGTACTCGAGAGTATGGGTGTTCAGGCGCGCTGGCTAGGAGGCAATGACCTTGAGCTTAAACGTCCAGAGAAACTGCGTTTAGACAAAATTGATAAAGATGCTGCACGTCGAACACGATCTGTGTTAATGATGATTGGTAGCATTATGCATGATGAACCAGCCTTTAAAATCCCGTATGCGGGTGGCTGCAAGCTTGGCGAGCGTACTGTTGCTCCACACCTATTCGCTCTAGAGGAGTTTGGTGTCAGCATTCGTGCTCACCACGGAGCTTTTGATATTCATGTCGACAAGAAGCAACCGGGCCGTGTTGTCTTGTACGAGTCTGGCGACACCGTAACCGAAAACGCCGTCATGGCCGCAGCACGCACGCCAGGAGAAACAATATTCCAGTTTGCAACTGCAAATTATATGGTCCAAGATGTATGTTTCTTCTTAGAGAAACTTGGTGTCAAAATTGATGGCATCGGCACGTCTACGCTAAAAATAAAGGGCGTTGATGGTGTTATAAAAAAGAATGTCACGTATGCGCCCTCTGAGGACCCTATTGAGGCTATGTTTTTTGTTTCTACCGCTGTTACAACGAACTCGGGAATTACTGTTGAGCGCGTGCCAATAGACTTTATGGCGCTTGAAATGTTAAAGCTTAAGAAAATGGGCCTACGTTATGACATGACTGAACGCTACAAAGCGGCAAATGGCAAAACCGATTTGGTCGACATAACAGTTCACAAGCACGATGGTAATTTGCGAGCTTTGACCGATAAAATTCACGCCAACGTCTACCCTGGCCTTAACCAAGACAATTTACCGTACTTTGTGCCAATAGCGGGTGTATGCAAGGGCAGAACCCTTATTCACGACTGGACCTACGAAAACCGCGCCATTTATTACACCGAAATGACCAAAGTTGGCGTAAATGTAGAGCTTGCCGACCCTCACAGAGTGTTTGTGACAGGGCCAACAACGTTTAATCGAGCCGACGTCGTCTGCCCACCCGCCTTGCGACCTGCAAGTCTGCTACTTATTGGCATGATGGCAGCAGAAGGCACCAGCACACTTCGCAACATCTATACTATTCAGCGTGGCTACGAAGACCTTGCCGAGCGGCTCAATGACCTCGGTGCACATATTACTGTTTTCCACGAAGTGTAAAAACATGAGAGAACCGGTATTGGTTCTCTTTTCTTATAGCATTTAAATAGGTGTGTTTGTATGCTATAATCACCCCTGTTCTCTTCGATAAAAATTCCAATCCAAGGAGCGAAGTCCATGTTTGGGATTTAGGGAAAAGAGCAGCCAGACAAAATGTATTCCATTTTGCCTGCGCGATGAGAAAAACCGTAGGTTTGTCTCATGCACCAAGCGGGTGTAGTACAACGGTTAGTA
>JBATPG010000015.1:0-8229 GCA_049291335.1 Saccharimonadales bacterium (SeqCode)
TACACCTTTGCCTGGAAATACCGTCAAGGTCACACCAAGCAGTACAAACCAAAATGGGACACCAGCAAAAAGCTTGAGGCAGTGTGGTGGGGTGTGCCTATTTTGATAATTTCTGTCTTGGCGGTCGTTACCTGGACGACTTCTCATAGCCTTGACCCCTACAAGCCGCTTGCCAGCAGTACTAAGCCACTGCAAGTACAAGTTGTTGCTTTGCAATGGAAGTGGCTGTTTATATACCCAGACCAAAACATAGCGAGTGTTAATAAGCTTGTTATACCGGTTAACACACCTGTCGAGTTTACTATTACCAGCGACGCGCCTATGAATTCGTTTTGGATACCGCAGCTTGCCGGCCAAATTTATGCCATGACTGGTATGTCTACAAAGCTACATGTTAACGCCACTAGTGTTGGGGAATACCGAGGCATGTCTTCAAACCTGAGTGGTGCAGGTTTTGCCAACATGACGTTTGTAGCAGACGCAAAAACTAAAGCAGAATTTACAAAGTGGGCTAACGCAACTGCAACCAATACAAAACTGCCCACGCTTGACCAGCGCGCGTACGATACACTAGCTCAACCTGCAACGAGCGGTGTAGCCTACTACCGAAACACAGACGCTGCCATCTACGACAATGTTATTATGAAGTATATGATGGGTGAGGATCACGCAAAACAAAGCCACAGTCCTGCTGTTAGTGTGGGGACGCAATGATAGCCAGTATTCTTGACTCTATTGGTGGGCGTCTCGACCCAAGCTACTTTTGGCATGGGTGGGTACAGTTTGGTGGTCAAGCTGGAATTATTTTAGGCCTACTGGCAGTTATTGCCGGCTTAACCTATTTTAAAAAGTGGGGCTACTTGTGGCGTGAATGGCTAACAAGTCTCGACGCCAAGCGAATCGGCATAATGTACATCGTTGTCTCGGTGGTCATGCTACTGCGTGGTTTTGGCGACGCTATTATGATGAAGCTACAGCAGTTCTTAGGCAGCGGTGCCGGTGATGGCTTTATAACGGGCGATCATTTTCAGCAGGTCTTTACGGCGCACGGCACTATTATGATTTTCTTTGTAGCCATGGGCCTTATGTTTGGCATTATTAACCTAGTGTTGCCACTAATGCTAGGAGCCCGAGATGTGTCATTTCCGCTGTTAAACTCCATTAGTTTTTATTTGTACCTCGCGGGTGTTGTGCTGGTAAACGTGTCGCTGATATTTGGTGAATTTGGCGCTGTTGGCTGGCTTGCGTACCCGCCGCTAAGTGGGCTCGAGTATAGCCCTGGACCGGGTGTCGACTACTGGCTGTGGAGTATCCAGATTGCTGGTATTGGTAGCACCTTGTCGGGCATTAACTTTATTGTGACAATACTTAAAGAACGCTGTGCCGGCATGACCATGATGAAAATGCCTATATTTGCCTGGAGTGTTCTTGGCAGTATGATTTTGGTTGTTTTTTCTTTCCCTATTCTTACGGGCACACTATTTATGATGTTTTTAGACCGCGCGCTTGGCATGCACTTCTTTACGTCAGAGCTGGGCGGCAACGCAATGATGTACATAAACCTAATATGGGCATGGGGTCACCCCGAAGTGTACATTTTGGTGCTACCAGCCTTTGGTATGTTTAGCGAAATTGTAGCGACCTTTAGTCGTAAGCGCTTGTTTGGCTACACTAGTATGGTGTGGGCCCTTATGGCCATAACAGCGCTGTCGTACTTGGTATGGGCGCACCACTTCTTTACCATGGGGGCCGGGGCAAACGTAAACGCGTTCTTTGGCATTATGACCATGGTTATAGCCGTACCAACAGGAGTAAAAGTCTTTAACTGGCTGTTTACTATGTATAAAGGAAGCATTTGGTTTTCTACACCCATGTGGTGGTTTATGGCGTTTGCATCTACCTTTTTGCTTGGTGGCGCAACGGGTGTACTTATGTCGGTGCCGGCTATAGACTTCCAGGTGCACAACAGCTTGTTTTTGGTGGCACATTTCCATAACACCATTATTGGTGGCGTGGTGTTTGGTTATTTTGCTGGCCTCGCCTACTGGTTCCCTAAACTGTTTGGCTTTAGCCTGCACGAGCGAATTGGTAAAGCAGCGGCTTCGGCCTGGGTTGTTGGGTTCTTTGTAACGTTTATACCTATCTATATTTTAGGTTTCTTGGGTGCCACCAGGCGACTTGATACCTACGACCCAAGTCTGGGTTGGCAGTTCCTGTTTGGCATATCTGGTGTGGGTACGCTTATTATTGGCCTCGGTGTGTTCTTACAGGTCTACCAACTCATTTACAGTATTTGGCAACGCAAAAAGCTTAAAGACACCACTGGCGACCCATGGGGTGGGCGCACGCTCGAATGGTCCATTCCCTCACCTGCAGCGCACTATAACTACACTCGACTGCCTATTGTAAGCACCCGTGACCCGTGGTGGGAGTCTAAGCACGGTGACGTACCTATGCAGTACGAGCCATACGCAGACGCCGAGCTACCAAAAAACACAGGTTTAGGCTTGTACATTGGCGCTATTGCAGCTGTGTTTGGCTTTGCCGTTATTTGGCACCTATGGTGGTTGGCAGTAGTGGCAGTACTATGTGTAATCGGGGTTTTGATATACCGTAGCCTAGACGAAGAAACGACACATATTGTTACGGCAGACGAGTTTAAGAAGTTAGACGCACTACGTCGCAGGAAGGTTGCCGCATGAGTTCTGCAACTATAGCCAAGACCGCGTCTTCTACGCCAGAACAATCCTTGGAACACACGATTCAGTCTAGCAAAACAAGCTTAGGGTTTTGGCTATACCTTATGACCGATCTTATGCTTTTTGGCAGTTTATTTGCTGCCTATATTGTTCTTAAGCCAGGCACAGCAGGCGGCCCTGGGCCAAAAGAGATATTCGAGCTACCGTACGTGTTTGTAGAGACGCTGCTGCTACTACTTAGCAGTTTCGCCTGTGGTTTAGCGTTACTGTCTGCCTACGCTAAGAACAAGACGGCTACTATCGTGTGGCTTTCAGTGACGGGCGCACTAGGCCTAGCGTTCTTGGGCATGGAAATTCATGAGTTTAGTAAGCTCATTAGCGAAGGACATAGCTGGACTACTAGCGCCTTCTTGTCTGGGTACTTCGGTCTTGTTGGCACGCACGGACTACATATAACTATTGGTTTACTTTGGTTGTTTAGCAGTATTACCTATTTGTTGTATAAGCCGATGAACCTGCGGTTTTTGCAGCGTCTAACATTATTTGCTATGTTTTGGCATTTCTTAGACATTGTCTGGATCTGCATATTTACTATTGTGTACCTACTGGGGGTTATAGGATGACCAAAAAAACTAGTATCACCCCGTTACCAGACCATGCCAGTGCGAGCGTGTCGACGTACCTAAGTGGGTTTATGCTTTCTTTGGCACTGACTGTCGCGCCTTTTGCTGTTGTGATTGCCTATGACATGAGTGACGGCGAGCTGCTTAGTCGAACTCTGCTTATCGCAATTGTGTCGCTGTTTGCCATTGCGCAGCTTGCGGTGCAGTCTATGTTTTTCTTGCACCTTTCAGGACGGCGAGAGCTACGGCCAACCATATATTCAACACTATTTACGATTGCTACAGTACTAACAATTGTTATTGGGTCACTATGGGTTATGAACAATCTTAACTACCAAATGTCTCACGACGAGGGCACCGTAGAATACATACAAGAAAAAGAAAATATCGACGCCACTCATGCAACAGATGAGCAATCCGACACTCATGAATAGTGTAGCCTCGACTGTTCGGTCGCTGATTATTCTTATGAAGCCCGGAATTATTTTTGGTAATTTACTCATAGCAGTAGCCTCTTTTTTATACGCCAGCCAGGGCTCTGTAGATTTTTCTGCCCTACTATTTTTTGTTATTGGTACGGTGGCAATCATTGGTGCTTCGTGCGTTATTAATAACTACATGGACACCGACCTCGACGCAAACATGGCACGTACCGCAAACCGACCTTCGGTTACAAACGCTATATCACCGTACGGCGCCTACTTATTTGCGGCTGTGTTGCTAGTAGTAGGCATGCAAAGCCTTCTGCTGTTTGTAAACGAACGTACTGCGGCGCTTGGTTTGTTGGGAGCACTACTGTATGTGCTTGTCTACACGCCCCTTAAGCGTCGTAGCTACCTGGCAACCGCTGTTGGCACTATTCCTGGTGCAATACCGGTTTTAGCAGGCTTTATGGCTGGCCAGGGCTATATAGGAACAGAAGGTTGGGTGGTATTTGGCCTAATGCTATGTTGGCAAATGCCTCATTTTTACGCCATAGCGGTGTTTCGCCATACAGAATACCAGGCTGCAAAAATACCAACGCTCTCTGTAACTAAGGGGCTACAGCGAGCAATTGTAGAAATACGGTTTTACATAGCGCTATTTGTAGCTTTAGTAGGGCTTTTGGCAGTATATGAGGTACTACATATAGCGTCTATTGTCGTGTTGCTAGGCCTTGGCATATACTGGCTCAAAACCGCGCTGTTGCCTGCCACCAAATCAGTACCCTGGGCACGTAGTGTCTTTAAAACTTCTTTACTTGTACTGCCAACACTCGCCCTTGTACTTTCAGTAGATAGTATGGTTCGGTAAGCGCATGAAAGCATCAAGCCCTACAGCCTCTCACCACTACATACGTGCTAGCATTGTTGCAGGCATTGGTGTGCTTCTGGGGGTATACATCTGGAATAACTGGGATGTTATGCTGAAAAGTTTACAAGCACTAGCTGACACATCGCCTCTGTTTTTGGTAGCAGGCATTGCGCTTGCCGGCCTTACATTTATGTTTGCTGCCGGTTCGTACGCAAGTTTGGCGCTAAAAAAGCTACCCTTCAAAGAACTGCTGGTAATCGAATTTGCAGCCACTGCTATTAACCGTTTATTTCCTTCTGGCCTAGGCGGTATGGGTGCGCACGGGCTATATTTGTTTAAGCGTGGCCACAGCAAAACGGCCGCAACATTGGTTATCAGCACTAACACCCTGCTTGGTTTTTTGGCGCACAATATCTTGCTAGTACTAGCGCTGCTGGTGGCGCCACAAGCACTGAAGGGGTTTGACCTACCCGGGTTTAATAGTTACATGCTACTAGCTGTCGCTGTCCTTGTGGCAGTTGGCACCTGGTTTGCTGTACGCCGAGGGGCGGTTAGTTCGATTAAGAAAAATTTTAGCAAAACTATTGGTTCGTACAAGCGGCAACCTTCTAAACTTGGCATAGCCACACTGTGTCTAATGGGCATAACGATAACTAATTTTACGATATTTATGTTGGCTGGTGCGGCGGTAGGTATTTCGTTGCCACTGGTTGCTGGGTTTTTGATTTATAGTGCCGGCGTAGCAGTAGGTGCTGCCACTCCAACCCCTGGCGGGCTAGCAGGCGTAGAAGCAGGCCTGGTTGCAGGGCTACTTGCTATGAACGTTGACGAAGTAAGCGCCATTGCGGCGGTACTTGCCTTTCGGTTTGTAACATTTTGGCTACCACTTGTTCCTGGCATTGTTGCTTTGTGGTATGTACGCAGAAAAAACCTTCTATAAAGGTTTAGTCGCGGCTAAAAACATCGCGGGTATATACCTTGTCTCGAACATCTTGCAGGTCTGCCTCTAGTCTATTTGCAATAATAATGTCACTCTTTTGTTTAAATATGTCGAGTGAATGCTCTATGTGTACCGATTCGAACTTGTTCTCGGCAATGGTGGGCTCGTAGGCTAGTACTTCGACGCCTTTGGACTGCAACATGTCTATAACTCGGCTTACAGAAGAAGAGCGGAAATTGTCTGATCCTGCCTTCATTATTAGTCGATAGACGCCAACTATTTTTGGGGTATTGCGCAGTATCTGGGCAACGGTGTGTTCAATACGCCGATCGTTTGAGCTAATAATAGCGCTGACTAGGTCGTGTGGAATATCTGCAAAGTTAGCAGACAGCTGTTTGGTGTCTTTGGGTAAACAGTAGCCACCGTAGCCAAACGACGGGTTATTGTAGTAGTCACCAATGCGTGGGTCTCCACTGACGCCTTTAATTATGGCTTGACTGTCTAAGTCATGCATTTCGGCGTAGGTATCGAGCTCGTTAAAATAGGCGACGCGCATAGCCAGATAGGTGTTAGCAAACAACTTAACCGCCTCGGCCTCGGTACTACCCATGGTGTGGACATCACACGGCTCGTCGGCGGCAGCTAGTAGTAGTGCGGCAAATTCTTTGGCTTGGTCGGGTCGGCCGCCAACAACTATGCGCGAAGGATGTAGGTTGTCGTGCAGTGCCCTGCCCTCACGTAAAAACTCGGGCGAAAATAGCACGCGGTCTGTGTTAAATTTTTTGTTTAGTCTTGCGGTAAAACCAACCGGTATGGTCGATTTTATGATAATAATCGAGGTGTCGTTTGCTGCGAGTGCGTCTTCAATTACCGCCTCAACCGAACTGGTGTTGAAATAATTGGTGCTTGGGTCGTAGTCTGTGGGCGTGGCGACTATGACATAGTCTGCGTTTTGCATGGCCAAAGACGAGTCTGTTGTGGCGCATAGCGAAAGAGTCTTATGTGCTAAGTAGTCTTCTATATCTGCGTCGCTAATAGGCGATTGTTTACTATTGAGAGCATCTACTCTTGTCTGGTTGGTGTCGAGTGCAGTCACGCTGTGCTGGCCCGCCAACAACACCGACAAAGAAGACCCAACGTAGCCGAGACCGACCACCGTAATGTTTTTTTTCTTTCCCATGTGTTGGTATTATCTCATATTGGACAAAGAAACGCATGGCCTGTCGGTGGCGTGCAAATAAGCGTATACTTATTAAGTAAGGAGCACCCTAATGCTTAACCTCGTATCTTATGGCACTAAAATCACCTATAAAAAGGGCTTAAAGCCTATTTTATTTCGGCAACAGCCCGACAACGTTCACGGTGCATTATTAAAGCACTCTACTGTTATACAAAAAAGCGCACTGCTTCGTGCTGCCACCAAAAAAGTTTGGGCATACAGTAACGAACTGTACTTGGCGCAAGATGTTTTTGGGCTGCATTTTAAAAACCCTGTTGGGCTGTCGGCTGGTTTTGACAAAAACTTCGAGCTCGTACCGCTTTTAAAGTCGATCGGTTTTGGCTTTATGGAAGGTGGCTCGGTAACCTTTAGCGCCTGCGAGGGTAACCCGCGCCCGTGGTTTTACCGCCTGCCAAAAACAAAGTCTATTGTAGTGTACGCTGGCCTTGCTAACGAGGGCGTTACAACTATCACAGACAGGTTGCTCGCCTACCCTGGCGATACGTTTACCAACTTTCCTATAAACATATCGGTTGCTAAGACAAATTCCATGCAGGCTGCGCTAGAAGCTGACGCCATTGCCGATTATATCGGAAGCCTTAGGCATATACAGCAGGCAGAGGTTGGTGACATGCTGACACTTAATATTTCGTGCCCCAACACGTACGGCGGCGAACCGTTTACAAAACCAGGTAAGCTCGACAGGCTACTCAGCGCAGTTGACGCATTAAAACTAACGCAGCCCGTGTGTATAAAAATGCCCTGTGAGTTACCCTGGAAAGAGTTTAAAGCGCTACTAGACGTTGCAGCCTCGCATAAAGTCGCCGGCGTTACTATTAGCAACCTCGCCAAAGACCGTGGTGCAGCTAATCTTATGGACCCACTGCCAAAAACCGTCAAGGGTAACCTAAGCGGTAAGCCAACCTTTGAGGCCAGTAATGACCTTATAAGGCGCACCTTCCAGGCGTATGGCGACAAGTTCGTTATTATTGGTGTCGGTGGCATATTTTCGGCAGAAGACGCCTATACCAAAATTAAACTTGGTGCCACACTTGTAGAACTTATAACAGGCATGATATTTGAAGGCCCACAGTTAATTGGCCAAATAAACAAAGGCCTCGTGGCGCTACTTAAGGCAGACGGCTACAAGAACATATCTGAAGCAATCGGCGTAGACGCTACTCAATCCGCTTAGAAGAATAGATATTAACGATAAATCCTGTTATAACGGCGTACAGGGCGACACCAATAACCAGAGTTATGCTACCTATACCCCGACCCAAATTAGTTACGGGGTACATATCGCCGTAGCCAACAGTGGTTATTGAAACAATTGCCCACCACAAGGCATCACTGGCTGTTTTAATAACTGCACCGGCTGCGCTCTGTTCGGCAAACAACATTGCTATAGAACCAAATTCTATTAGAAGTATAACGGCGAAAAACACAAGATAC
>JBATPG010000016.1:0-11797 GCA_049291335.1 Saccharimonadales bacterium (SeqCode)
CGGTAGGGCCGGTGTTAATGGGCGAACTTCACAAAGGTGGCCACAGTCGCTTCCCAGTGTATGACCCAGAAAATAAAAATGTGGTTGTTGGTATTTTGTATTTACGAGACATGATTGCCGAGAAAGAAGGTGCCGCAGTGAGCAAAGTGATGCGCAAGCAAATAGCTTATGCCCATGAAGACGCCACGCTACGCCAAGCCTTGCAAGCATTTTTAAAAACGAGGCAACAGCTAGCCATTGTCGTGAACGAGTTTGAAGAGTATGTCGGTATTTTAACGCTCGAAGATGTACTAGAGCAGATCATAGGCAAGCCCATCCTGGACGAGTTTGATGAATATGAAGACTTGCGTGCGGTCGCAGCCGGCATGGCTCTAAAAGAACACAAAGCACACGTACAGCAAGAATTAACACCTGAAAACGCAGAATAAATGGTACAATAAAATCCAGGATTTACCAGTTTTGCACAAACGTTGCCAGCTGG
The DNA here is from genome assembly GCA_049291335.1 of Saccharimonadales bacterium (SeqCode). GTDB lineage: Bacteria > Patescibacteriota > Saccharimonadia > Saccharimonadales > UBA4665 > JAGXIT01. The sequence continues at coordinate 482 of JBATPG010000016.1, forward strand.
GAACACTCAGCCCGAGTAGAATTTCATGAATAGAACTAATCACAGATACATAGGACACACATGCGCACACTAGCCAAAGCAACCACTACACTAATTGGTCAGACCGTTACGGTCAGTGGGTGGGTACACTCTAGGCGGGACCACGGCGGCCTAGTGTTTGTTGATCTGCGCGATCACACCGGTGTTGTACAGCTTGTTATACACCCAGACACAGTAGATGCATTTGCAAAAGCAGGTGAGCTTCGAGATGAATTTGTTATATCTGCGACCGGCCTTGTTGCCGAGCGTGACGCATCACTTAAGAACGACAATATAGAGACGGGTAGTGTCGAGCTTAATGTGCAAGAACTAATAATTTTAAACCGTTCAGAAGTACTGCCAATTCAGCCTTTTTCAGACCAACAAGCTAACGAAGAACTACGGCTCAAATATCGCTACCTCGACCTGCGTCGTCCCAAAATGCAAGATCGACTGAAACAGCGTTCTGACTATTACCGAATGTTACGCGAATATATGTACGAGCATGACTTTACCGAGGTAGCTACACCAATACTGGCGAACAGCAGCCCAGAAGGCGCTCGTGACTTTTTAGTGCCGTCTCGCGTGCACCAAGGCAAGTTTTACGCGCTACCCCAGGCTCCTCAGCAGTTTAAGCAGCTGCTTATGGTTGGCGGCGTGCCTCGTTATTACCAAATCGCCACCTGTTTTCGCGACGAAGACCCTCGAGCAGACCGCTTGTACGGTGACTTTTACCAGCTTGACCTTGAAATGGCCTTTGCCGACGACGGTGAACAGGTTCGCACTGTCATAGAACCACTCATTATCAAGCTTGTAACCGAATTTTCAGACAAAAAACTGGTCACTGACACTATTCCGCGCATACCCTACAACGAAGCCATAGAGCAATATGGTAGTGACAAGCCAGACCTCCGGTTTGAAATGAAGCTTGTTGAGCTAACCGATGTGTTTGCGGAGTCAGCATTTGGTGTTTTTAGGTCTGCTGTTGACAAGGGCGGAGCAGTGAAAGCAATTTGTGTAAAAAATGGTGCTTCGCTGTCGCGCTCACAAATTGACAGCTTTACCGAAGTTGCCAAAGCTGAAGGCGCTGGCGGGCTAGCCTACCTAACATACAAAGAGGGTAGTGTGCAGTCACCAATTGCCAAGTTTATGTCCGAACAAGAACTGAGTCAGGTACAAGAACAATGTGGTGCCGAAGATGGCGATGCAGTATTCTTTGGTGCTGACGTTAGAGGCGTTGTTAACAAGGTGCTAGGCAGATTGCGTAATGAGTTTGCGAACCACTTTAACCTTAAAGACCCCAATATTGTAGCGTTGGCATGGATTGTTGATTTTCCATTTTATGAAAAAGACGATAAAACCGGTAAGCTAGACTTTGGCCACAACCCATTTAGCATGCCAAAGGCAACGCCTGAAGAACTAGACCGTGTTGAAGATAAACTTTCTATTGTTGCCGACCAGTACGACATGGTTATGAACGGATACGAGATTTGTTCGGGTGGCGTACGAAACCACAACCCAGAAGTACTCTACAAAGTGTTTGGGTTACTAGACTTTACGCCAGACTATGTAGAAGAGAAGTTTGGGGCAATGTTAAACGCATTTAAGTACGGTGCGCCTCCACATGCTGGCTGTGCCTTCGGCCTCGACCGAATATTTATGGTGCTTGTCGGCGAAGAAAACATTCGTGAAGTTGTAGCGTTTCCCAAAAACGGTAGCGGGGTAGACGTTATGATGAACTCACCGTCTAGCGTAGACGACGCGCAGTTTAAAGATCTTGGCCTTCGTATCATTGCTGAGTAGGACTATTCGCCTAAAATACTGACCGAGCGTGCAATAACAAGCGCGAGAGTTGTAACCGAAACCAGCGCCTGAACGCCCATGAGAATTTTTGCTTGCCTAGTGACTGGTCGAGTGTCGGAGGCGGCAAAGTTGATGGCGTTTGTTAGTGAAACATACAAATAATCAATAAAGTTTGGGCGCCAATCTTTGTATGTTATGGCGTCTTCTTGTTGCAGAAACTGAAAGTCGCGGTCGTGTTTTGACCAACGTTTTCCCGTAAGTCCAGGGCTGTCAATTTCCCAGTACCAGAGAGCAAAGACAATGATGTTCGTCAGGAATATAGCTATAGCCGAGCCGAGGAGCTGATAACCAGAAAGCTCGGTCCCGTCACTAATAAGCAAACGGACTATCATTATCATGGAAGTAATGTTTTCGATAGATATTAAACCGAGCAGCAGAAACGAAGCAGAGCGGTAGGCGTTGTTACCAACAGCGGTTCTAGTGTGTGACATAACGCCAAGTATGGCTGCTAGCGCAAGTTCAGTTAAAATAATAAATGGGTGTAGTCCTAGCGTTAGGCTATTGTTGTTTTTCCACACAACTATTTGCAGACCAATGGCTACAAAGAGTGCGATTTGAGCGAATAAATAATCATGATTTAGGTTTTGTAGTTTTTTCATATGCATAAGTATTGCATATAGTAGGCCAATTCTACTACGCGGTTACAAAAAATCAGTTGGTTTAGCGTCTAGACAATGACCTTTGCGATGGCGGGAACTAGACGCTCGTCAAAAACTGATGGTATTACTGTTTCGCGTGTTGGTGATTCTACTAGGCTAGCAATAGTCTCTGCAGCAGCAATTTTATGTGCCTCTGTTATTTGCGTTACGCCATTATCAAGCGCCCCGCGAAAGATGCCAGGAAAGGCTATGGCGTTGTTAACTTGGTTTGGGAAATCACTGCGACCGGTAGCAACTACAGCGGCTCCAGAATTTTTGGCTTCTTCAGGCAAAATTTCTGGGTCAGGGTTCGCAAGGGCAAATATAATTGGGTCTTTGGCCATACTTTTCACCATATCGGCAGTTACTATCCCGGCTTGTGACACACCGATAAAAACATCTGCTCCCATTAATACTTCTTCAAGTGAACTCGAAGCGTTACCAAGGTTTGTAAATTCTAAGAGCCGCTTCTTAGAATCATTCAGATCAGTTCGGCCTGTATGAATTACACCTTTGCTGTCAACGGCTACTATAGAGGGGCTAGCGTATTCTTTAAGTAGCTTTGCAATAGCAACACCCGCTGCGCCAGCACCGACAATCACAATTGTACAATCCGAGAGCTCGCGACCAGTTACCTTGCAAGCATTTATGAGGCCAGCAAGAGTGACTATGGCGGTACCATGCTGATCGTCGTGGAATACTGGTATGTCCAGCTCTGCCTTGAGCCGTTCTTCGACTTCAAAACAAATTGGTGCAGCAATATCTTCAAGATTAATTGCTCCAAAACTTGGTGCAATTGCCTTTACGGTTGCAACAATGTCGTCAGCAGAGTGAACGTCGAGGATGATTGGTACGCTGTCTATGTCTGCAAAATGCTTAAACAACATAGATTTGCCCTCCATGACTGGCATAGCAGCTTTCGGACCGATGTTTCCAAGCCCCAAAACGGCCGATCCGTCACTGATAACTGCGACAAGGTTTTTCGTCCAGGTGTATTCACTAAGTTTGGTAGGGTCCTTTGCAATAATACGGCTTATTTCACCCACCCCAGGGCTGTAGTAGGCCGAGAGCTTGTCACGGGTCATTTCTTCGTCGTCACGAAGTGAAACACGTATTTTTCCACCGTGCTTTTTGTGTAGTTCTTCTGCGAGTTGATTGTAGTCAGTCATATTCTCTTACTCTTTATAGTGTAGCTAGAAACTTTATTGCTTACGCATTTTTTTGGTGATTAACACAGGTAAAGTATAAACTAAAATAAGATGGTAACAAAAATGAGCAATGAGCCTCCGCATTCAATACCTGAGCCAGATGTTTTCGCGCCGCAGGCACCTGGGAAGCAACACCTTACCGAGCCTGCTGAGAAGTCGCCCGTGCCAGTGTCGGCGTCGCGAAAAAGGAAGCTACGTTTTCAGCCTGGACGCTTCAAATATGCATCTCTAATAGTGGTGGCGTTGCTCTTTGGCTCGGTTGGCGCCTTAATGCTATTTGCTAGCCAAGCGTCAACGCTACCAAACGGTGATGTGTATGTTCAGACTCTTGGTAGTACGCAAGGTTTCATAGCAGCAGACGGGAGTGAAATAACAAAGAGCCAGGTCTACCCCGCAGATGCGGTAGAAGCTAGGGCTGGTACAACTTCGCCAAAAGGGCCCACTGCCGTCACTAAAGATGGCACTATGCTCGCCTACTACAACACAGAGATCAAAGCCATTAAGATAGTTAACCCAGTTAATAATAGCCTCATTCAAGAGATACCAATAGACGAGGCCCATAGGAATATTACAGATAAGAGCGCGCTTAGATGGAGCCCAGATGCGTCAAAACTCTTTGTGCAGTACACTACTACCGACAACGTGTTGGGCTCATTTATTGTCGATCGAAACACCATCAGTTTGGTAGATATGCCCCCATATGCTGGAGCAATTGGTTGGACTGCCGATGGGCTGGGCGTTGTCTACTTTAAAGACGGTAAATTATGCACCAACACCGCCACGAACCGTGCTGAAACGTGTAATACCATTACTGTTGCAGGCATCGATCCGTTGAAACTTACGAGCAGTGGCGCGGGCGTTTCGCCAGACGGCACAAAAGTAGCGCTCATTAGCAGAGATGTTACTCGACCGGGGATAATGGTTGTCGGGCTTGATGGTGTCTTGCAGAGCGAAATAAAAGTCCCCATAACGATAAATGCAGGAGCCCCTGTGCTAGATTGGTCACCAGACGGCACCATGATTGCATTTTCGGCCACAGATTTATCTGATACGGGCGGAACCTGTGACAAACTTTGCACGGTGAATGTTTCGACGAAAGAAGCAAAAGCTAGCACCGTTTTTGCCAGTGTTCCTTATGACCAAATAGCAAACATTAACTGGACGCAACGAACCTACAAATCTACCGTTTCCTTGCCACCGGCTGGCCTACCGACAGCGCACCAAAATGGTAATTTATTTTTTGAAAGAGGTAATCTCTATGACGCCCTAGATGTTGGCCTTTATCCTGGTGGCGCTACAGAGAAAGAAAATCATGCACTGTTTTCACCGCAAAGCGGCAAACAGGTTTACTACATTGCCGAGCGCAAGCGTGTCAAGAATAGTGTAAATGTAAACGACAGCTACGATGCCCCAGCAGTTTTAGCAACAAAGTTCGTTAACAGAACAAACCAAAAAGACCTCGTGACTCTTCCGAACACTGAGGCAAATTGGGCAATGGACGATATTTCTCCCGACGGCCAATGGATATTGCTACGAAAAACTTCTGTTCCAGGGGTAAGCTGGGGCTCTGTTACGCCCTATGAAGAGGTTTGGATAGTGCGTCCAGACGGCACAAATTTGCAACGAGTCACAACTCGCTCTACGACAGAAACGAGCTACGGCTATGTCTATGGCTATAAAAGCGCATGGGGTTCAGACTCTCGCACTATCTATTACCTAAAGGGCGGCATGGCCTCTGCTGGCTCTATAACACCCGTTTCTCTTTGTGCCCAGAACATAGTGCAACCGTACGATGTATCTTGCCGCGAACTCACGCAGGTCAAAGCAAGGCCCAGCTATATTAGCGTGTCACCCGATGGCAAAAAGGTGCTGTTTGGTGCATATAACGAGACGACTAATGACCATTCTTTATACACGGTGGGCGTCAACGATAGTAGCCTCGTAAAGGTAGCTACGGCAGACTACTCATTAAGCCAGCTTACGTGGTCCCCCGACGGAAAGCGTGTTGTCTACTCTTCAAATAGAGGTTTGAGCACTGTTGAACCTTCTGGTGCGAACTCACAAGACATCTCTCCGTATCGAGATGCACTATGGCAACCGCTACCTTTACGTGTTGCGCGCGCTAGTCATGACTACACTAGCGACGGCTTGGCAGACGTAAGAGGCGTTTCAAGTTTTATGTCGAGCGAGGGCATTATTGCCCCAGGTGATTACACGCTGTCCGGGAAGTCACAAACTACCATATGGAAACCACAAACAGGAACATGGCATTTTGACTCGGGCAGGGGTGTGTTTGGTAGCAGCAGCAGGGCATATGGCATACAGGGAGACATACCGGTACCAGCCGACTACAACGGCGACGGCAAGGTAGACACTGCCGTATGGCGACCCCTCAATGCGACCTGGTATGTGTACGGCGGAACAGTTGCTTCGCAAGCATGTGGCGTAGTTGGCGACATACCAGTACCAGCCGACTACAACGGCGACAAAAAAGCAGACTTTGCGGTCTACCGGCCAAGTAACTCGACATTTTACCTGTGCGGCGGAGTCTCGACAGCCTATGGCACAAAAGGTGACATACCAGTACCAGCCGACTACAACGGCGACGGCAAGGCAGACTTTGCGGTTTACCGGCCAAGTACGGCAACATTTTACAGTAAAAGTAGCGCATCGGCTGTAGTGGGGGCGGTGGGCGACATACCAGTACCAGCCGACTACAACGGCGACGGCAAGGCAGACTTTGCTTCCGTTACCAAAACAACAAATGCATACGGGTACTACACTCTAAAGATTGCTGGTTCAAGCGACGCTATAGTTGTAGAGCAACCTGCGGTGCTACCATTTGTTCAGGGCAAGTTGGCGGGCGGCTACATACCTGCCCAAACACCGTCATCTGCAACATATGCCTTCAATATACCTGCCCAGGTTTACGTCAGGACAACGGCGAACACGGCATTAGTGAACTACCCAACAATATATGGTGGCATGACTCCTGACGGAACAAATTCAGTGGTCATGCGTTCGGCAAATGGCAAATATTCCCTAAAGTTTTCACGAGGTGGATTGTATTTGTACAACAACGCCACCAGGGCCACAGCCTACCTAAATAAGCAGACCGCAGCCTCCACAGCAGCAACTTCGTTGACTCTTAAGACTGACGGCAATCTAGTGTTTTACCGAAAAACGCTTAGCACAAATCCATGGTCAATAGCCTGGCAGACCAATACGGCAGGCAAGGGAGCAAACAAGCTTACTCTACGCGACGATGGTAATTTAGTAGTAACCAATGCTGCGAGCGGCGTCGTTTGGCAGTCGGCAACAGCAAATAGGTATTAGCTAGTCGTGGCGTCAAGAGATTTCCACAAATGCCAGCAAGCAACAGATTCGTACGGCGCCCAATGACCATTTTTAGCAACAGCTTGAATCTCTTCTATAGTCGGCAATTTGTCTAGCCCATAGTGCATTTGTATAGCTTTACGTACGCCAAGGTCACCTGTAGCTAGTACATCACTGCGCGCCATACAAAACAGCAAAAACATATGTACGGTCCATTCACCAATTCCTTTAACGGGTAGTAGCTGCGCCAATATTTCTTCGTTAGTAAGTTTTGCGAATTGCTCAAAACGAATCTTGTTTTCTAGCACATGATCGGCGAGGTCTTTGATGTAGCGAATTTTGGCATATGACAGCCCGAGCCCTCGTAACGCTTCTTGTTCGGCTTCAAGTAATTGTTCGGGTGAGGGGAAGTCGCCAAAATGCTCAACAAACCGTGCGGTAATGCTTGCGGCCGCCTTGACACTCAGCTGCTGCCCAATAATAGCTTCAACAAGCTCTTGATAATAATTCTGATGTGGTCGAACAGTACAAGATGGCTGGGTAGAGATTATTTTTGCCAAAACGGCATCATGACTAGACAGCCAATTCTCTGCCTGCAATATGCTGGTGTCAGATAGCGTCGTCATGCTTGTAGTATACCGAACTATACTAGCGAATCTGTTAGAATAAGGTAAGTAAAAAGGATAAGCATTTCTTGTGCATAAGAAAAAAATTGAGATTAAAATTGACCCCGAAGAACTTGAGGTAGAATCAAGGGTTAAAGATATTATGGGGCCAGCACAGCATCTTGATGGAAGTAAGCCAAGTGAAGAAGAAATTGCTGAAATGACCGACGCCGGTCTTATAACCGAAAAAGCCGATGCCCCCGTGCAAAGTATTAACCAACGCGTTGAAACAAAGCCAGTAACCATACCAGTGCAGCACCTCGACGGTGCGCCAGAAGTTGTTGGTTCTCAGCCAGAAACACCCCTTAAAAAAACTGAACTCGAAATCATTAATGAGAAGCTAAACGAGCAAATAGAAGATGGCCTAGCAGAGCTTGACCTCGTAGATATGGGCGAGTCTGACGTAGACACCACGCAAGAAATTGTCGCAAAAAATCGCCTAGAGCAACAGACAAACGTCAAAAGCCCTAGTGTTATGGCGCAAGAACTTCTAGCGACAAAAAGTGTTGACACCAAGTCTAAAAAAGCTCAACAACAGTCTAAAACTATGTCACGCTTTGGACGTATAAAAAAAATTATTCGCTATGGTTTTCTTGCACTACTTATCATTGCTCTATCAGTGCTTGTTGTCCCGACTTTGCGAGCAAGTGTGCTAACCATGGTAGGCGTTAGGTCGAGTGTACTAGTTAAAGCGGTAGACGACACCACTACCTTGCCACTTGAAGGCGTTCTTGTTAGCGTTGACGGTAGGCAAGCAAAGACAGATACCAACGGTGTCGCCAAGATTGCCGAGGTCCGTTTGGGTGAACAGACAGCCACAATTAAAAAATCGGGTTTCTACCCTATAAAGAAAACGTTCAAGGTTGATGTTAGAGTATCTGACCTGGGAGAAGTTTCACTAAGGCCAAGCGGTGAGCCGTATACCTACGTTCTGAAAGATTATGTTTCTGGTGCCACTCTGGCAGGCGTTACTCTTAAGAGTGGAGACTTGAGCGAAGAATCAAACAAAGATGGTAAGGCAACTATTTCGTTGCAGCAAAACACCGAGAACCCACTTACGCTTGCAGTATCGGCAAAGGGGTATCGTAACGAAACAATTACACCACCAGTAACACCAAACGGCCCAATTGAGGTACGTCTGGTGCCAGATAAGAAGCATGTGTATGTTGTGAACCAAAACAATCGGTACGATGTATACGTAGTAGATGTTGATGGCAAAGACCCTAAGCTGCTACTAGAGGGTACAGGCCGAGAAACTAGTGCAATCTCTGTATTGATGAGCCCAGATAATTCGTTAGCGGCGCTCGTTTCTGGGCGCGACGACAAAAAGAATTCTGCTGGCGCATTGCTAGATACTTTAACAATTGTTGATATCGCCAAAGAGGAAGCTACTGTCATTGAGCATGCCGAACAAATTCAGTTGCTTGGTTGGCAGAACGACACGCTAGTGTACAAGCTTACGACACCAAATGTTGCACCAACAAGCGACGAAAGACAAAAGCTTCAAGCTTATTCTGTTGCAGATGCGAAGCGACTTTCACTAGCTAAGGCAAATAATTTTACGAGCGTTGTACAAACATCAAATGGGCTACAAGTTATTCAGCCTACTGCTGGCGATGAAGCACGTGACGTTTTGCAACAAATATCGTACCAGGGCGAAAAGACCCCAATTGCTACGTTAGACATCGTGTCTTTTGCCCGCATCGACTATAACAAATTTGCCATTCAGACACCGAGCAAACTATTTGAGTACACTCCCGGGTCTACTACTCTGGCGGATAGCAGTGCAACAACTGTACAAAATAGACGTTATATTGACAGCCCCAATAAAAAAACCAGCGTATGGGTTGCTACGACGTCATCGCAATCAACTCTTGTAGTGCGCACCCTTGCAACTGGTAAAGAGAAGTTACATAATCTTTCAATCGTGCCGACCAATGTGTTGTGGTGGGTTGGCAATAGTGGTGTTGTTATGCAGGCTACTAACAACGGCGAAACGGCCGACTACATTGTAAGTACGCGCGACGGCAAGGCACAGAAAATCACCACCACTGCACCACTTGTAGTCGCAAACTAGCTATACTAGTGAATATGCATGTTACAAAGCAGCAAAAAGAATCATTTTTAGAAGAGCTCTGGGCTTACTATGCCCAGCATGCGCGGCACGATTTGCCATGGCGCATTTCTGAGGCAGATGGGACCTTTGAGCCGTACAAAATACTTGTTAGCGAAATTATGCTACAGCAAACGCAGGTGCAGCGAGTAGTCATGAAGTACTACGAATTTTTAGCTACGTTTCCAACAGTAGAAGCACTTGCCGAAGCACAACTGGGTGACGTGCTGCGAATGTGGCAAGGGCTTGGCTATAACCGTCGGGCAAAATATCTTTGGAAAGCCGCAAAGCAAATTGCAGATCTAGGGAATTTCCCTAGCGAGCATCATGGCTTGGTTGCACTTCCGGGCGTCGGTCCAAACACTGCCGGAGCTATACTGGCCTATGCCTATAACCAACCGGCAATCTTTATAGAAACAAATGTTCGCACTGTATACATTCATGCTTTTTTTAATGATGAAAATGACGTTACAGACAAAGCTATTACAGAAGTGCTCAAAGAAACAATTGACCAAGAGCAACCACCCGAGTTTTACTGGGCGCTCATGGATTACGGCTCGTACTTAAAAAAGCATGTTCGAAATAATTCACAGAGCAAACACTACACTAAGCAGTCAAAATTTGAAGGTTCTAACCGGCAAATACGAGGCATGGTTTTGCGGGAACTAGCTGAAGGCAAAAAAAGCATGGCACTGCTAACAAAGCAAATAGACGACAAGCGCCTAACAACCATCATCGAAACATTAGAACAAGAAGAAATGATATCCCGAAGTGGCGAGACTATCAGCCTACGCTAGTGGTACAATACTGTACATGCAACCAGAACAATCAAACCCAGTTACTGCTACTCCAGAATCAACGCAGCCATTGGCTACCCCACCTACAGAGCCTGAAAGCGAAACGCCCTCTAGTGCCCCAGAGGCATCTACTCAACCCGCACCAGAGCCCCAAGTTGCTACACCCCAGCAACAACCAACCACTGCAGCAACCGCAGTTAACAAGCAACCTAAAAAGCCAAAGTCTGACGTAAACGTCTCGGTTATAGTCGCCGTTGTTGTTTGCGTCCTGCTTATCGCTACTACTGTAGTCGCGTACACACAAGGGTAACTAGTAAGTATGGCATTTAGTACTGACAATGTTCTTGACGATGCTGTCATACAAGCGATACAGAACGGTGAGGTAGGCATCTTGCCAACCGATACTGTCTACGGAATTGTTGCCTCCGCAAAACTGCCCAAAGCAGTCGATACTTTGATGGGAGTTAAAAGTAGAGATGGCAAGCCTGGCACCGTGCTTGCAGCTACCAGCGACCAGTTGATTGAACTTGGAATCAAAGCACGCTATGTGCACGCTGTAGAGCAGTATTGGCCCAACCCCTTGAGCGTTATTATTCCGTGCGGCGACACGTTAAGCTATCTCCATTTAGGCAAATTCTCACTAGCATGCCGCATTCCTGACAACCCACAGCTAAAGGC
>JBATPG010000017.1:0-10778 GCA_049291335.1 Saccharimonadales bacterium (SeqCode)
GCGTTATGCGCTCTACCACTCCCTGCACGTTAGGGAAATCTATGGTAATAACGTCTCCCACGCCAAACCACTGCTCGGCCATCATGCCGGCACCAAAGGCAAAGTCGCGCAGCAGTGGCCCCAATACACCACCAAGAAGCACTATGGCAAGCGCGCTGGCTCCGATGATTGCATTTGCGTTAGACTCGCCCACGTGCGTAACCTGCCACCACAAGTAAAAGGCGCCTACTAAAAGTACGACTTTAATGATCGCTATAGAAATAATAAGCCAGGTTTCGGCACGACGAAGCCTGTTTACTGTGCCGAGGTCTGAACTTTTGTCTGCTCTACGCGCAAAAAAGCGGCTTACCTTGCGAAGTACAAATGAAATTATGGCGCCCACCACCAAAGATATAGTTAAAAATACCGCTAGCGTGACCAGTGAGTTTACGTCAAAAATAGCCGAGCTTGCTTCTTCTACGACTTCTTTGGTTTTGGTAATTGTGTTATCTGTTTGTGCAAACATAAATATTGTCTAACTATAATTGTAACGAATATAGAATAAAGCGCAACAGTGCTTAAAACATTTTAATATAGCGCTAAATCTGTTAAAATCACCTATGCGCACCGGTAGCTCAGCGGGATTATTCATATTCTTCTGAACAGAGGTGAAAAATGCCAGTGGCATTTTGCAAGGCAATCTTCACTTGAAAACTTGTTTTCAAAGCAGAAGTTGCGGGGCCGCGGAACGTGGCCGGGGGTACCCCGACCAAAGTTAACAGTTAATACCTAATATGCACCGGTAGCTCAGCGGATTAGAGCATCTGTCTTCGGAACAGAGGGTCGGGGGTTCGAATCCCTCCCGGTGCACCAAGTAATGAGTCCGTCGGTATAGACGGACTTTTTACTTGGTCATTCGGCGATTCAAACACCCGACGCCAAGGGTCGGGGTGAAAAATGCCGGTGGCATTTTGCAAGCCAATCTACTCTCGAAAACTAGTTTTCGAAGATGTAGTTGCGGGCCTGCCGAAGGTAGGTCGAATCCCTCCCGGTGTACCAATGAAAGAGTCGGCCATATTGGCCGGCTTTTTCATTGGTGTAGTCGCGCAGCGAATTGAACGCCCGAAGGGGGTACGGTTGGCAGTGCGTCACGCGCAGAAGCTTGCTTCGAGCATGATAAACGAAAACGATGTCATCCCTCCTGCTGCATGCGGGTCGGATCCGTCTTTCTCTTCTGACAGTTAGTACGAGCCCCATATGCTGTACAATTTAAACATGCATAAGCAGACTCTAACTCTTATTCTTTCTACTGCACTCGTTATTGTAGCTTTGTTTGCGTTGGTCTATCTTTTGTTGCCGGCTATAGAACAAGAAGACCCTGAAATGCAAGCGCTGCTTAAAACCGAACAAAGTTTGTCACTACCACCCGAGCAGTCACGAAGGGAAGCATCACGCAATGGCGATACCGACTGGAAAGGTGCCCGACATTTTGAAAAGCGCATTAGCTTGATATATGCTAGTTCGGCAGATTCAGAGCTAGCGCTACAAAAAGTACAAGACTCACAATACTGGAGGCTTGAGTATAAAAGTGGAGACCCTGAAAGCACAGCGGGGGTATATGATTTTATTAATAAAACCGAACGCGCGTGTATTCGAATTGGCGTTAAGGATGTGCCGCTAGTAAAAAGTGAATTCGGTGAAATCCCAACCGACTACCTTAACCTCATGGGGGCTTCTGATTCTAATTGCCGTTATGGTTTTTAGTGGGGCATGGTACAGCATCTTGGGTTTCAAAGAAAGATGAATTTTCGGGCCTGCTGAAGGTAGGTCGAATCCCTCACGGCTTAAAACTATCTATCGATACCTACTGCGGGTACTGCAAATACGCTTCACGTAAAAGCTCACGTGCCTCGGGAAGTCTTGAGCATTTTGCTGGCGTGAGCCGTACCTCATATGTTGACCCAACGGTTACAATATCTACCGTGCATTGTAGGGGCAAAATGGTTTGTGAAACCTGCAACGTGGGCTGCGCGCTGACGGTACCAGAAAATGGCGCGACTACGCCGAGCAATAGCGAATAAACACATAAACTTGCAAGAAACACCACCTGCTTCATTAATATATTATACCACACTTTGTCAAGTATTTCAAAGGCTGCACTTCTTTGTATTCGCATCTATGATTGTGTTGGATGTCTCGATGCGCATGCGGGCCAAGTCTGATCCAAGTTTTAATCATTTCTGCTAAATATCGCCTTTTGCTATTATTAACTCATGAAGTTTTATGTACTACGACATGGCCAGACTGAATTAAATGTAAAAGACCTTATAAATGGACACCTCCCAGACAAACTAACGGCAGTTGGTAGGGAGCAAGCCATGTTGGCAAGCGAAAGTTTACCAAAGTCCATAAAGCACATTTACTCTTCCCCTTTGACGCGAGCGAAACAAACCGCAGAGATACTCAACACAAGACTTGCTGTGCCAATTACGTATCATGACGAGCTAAAAGAAGTTAGTTTTGGCAATTTAGATGGCACGCCGTTCTTGGAAGAGCACAAAATAAGGCATGTAAATTTAGACTATGACTGGACGCCTTCTGGTGAGAATTTTGAACAGGTTAAAAAACGGGTAGTACACTTTTTGACTATTCTCAGTAAAAGCATCGGCGAGGGCGAGGCGCTCCTTGTAGTCCACGGCGGGATAGTCAGAATGCTCACGTACCTAGAGACAGGCGAAAAAAGAGGTGAAATTGGCAACGCAGCGCTCTTTGAGTTTGATTTAGATAAAATCCTAGCTAACGCCAAGTAGACCAACTGTTATTATCCCGCAGCGTAAACGCTTTGGCGAGCGGCTTACTACCATGTTTAGTTGCAGGTGTTGAGCGAAGTACACCTGCCACCACAGTAACCGGCGCACTAAACCTAGGTTTTTCAGATTAGCTTCAATCTCATATGCACTGAAAAATTTGTTACGCGCCCCCACATTTTTGCAGTGTTATCTCTTGCGAGAGTGCGAATACTCTATTATGGCTACGACAGCTGCTACTAAAAACACACAAAATGCCGGGATTGTAACCAACAGTGTTATCCAAATTGCGGTGCCAAGGCCATCCCAGTTTGAGCGCCCGTCTGAGCTAGACTCCCCTATGGTACTAGCTAGCGTGGCGCTGACGATACATAGTGCTAACGAAAGCCCTGCTATAAGCACATGTTTTTGCCCAGTTTTCATACTGCCAGTATGCATGAACTCTGTAGCCATGTCACTATCTCAGCTTTTGTAGGGGCTAGAGCCTCGGTGAGCAATCTTGCTACTTGGCAAAGGGCTAATCAAAGAAATTACGAACGACCGCTGTCGACGAAACAGCACTAGGGTCAATACTCGTCTTGGTCATCTTTGGGCGGCCGGATGTTGGGAATGTACACTCGTGCAGCGACGTAAGTGTTGGTTCGCCTAGTAAAATGTGGTGAGGCTAGATGAAATATGCTGTATGCTAGAAAGATTAAGGAAAAAATATGAGCACTAATGACATAGTTATATCGGTAAAAAATCTTCAGAAATCGTACGAAGATAATGAAGTCTTAAAAGGTATAGACCTAAGCGTAAAAAAAGGCACGATGCTTGCTTTGCTGGGGCCAAACGGCGCGGGTAAAACAACTACAGTTCGTATATTGAGTACGCTACTAAAATACGATGGCGGCTCCGTCAAGATTCACGGGTATGATGTTTTGAAAGAAGCAGACAAAGTTCGGTCGGTTATTGGCCTAACTGGCCAGTCTGCTGCAGTTGACGAGCTACTAACTGGGCGAGAGAACTTAGTCATGATGGGCCGTCTGTACAGGCTGACCAAAGACAGTGCAAACGCACGCGCAGATGAACTTTTAGAAGAATTCGACCTTGTTAAGGCAAGTGGCAGACCCGCCAAGACGTATTCGGGTGGCATGAGACGGCGGCTAGACCTTGCAGTAAGCCTTATCGCCGCACCTCCTATCATCTTTCTCGACGAGCCCACGACGGGGCTAGACCCACGCTCTCGTATTGCCATGTGGGAAATCATACGTAAGCTAATGGCAAACGGTACTACTATATTGCTAACGACTCAGTACCTTGAAGAAGCCGACCAGCTTGCAGACCAAATAATTGTTATTGACGGTGGCAAAGTCATAGCCGAAGGTACCGCCAAAGAGCTAAAGAGCAAAGTTGGCAAAGACCGGCTCGAGATTGTCTTTAAAAACACCTCGGCTCTCAAATCTGCCAAAACTGCCTTGCAGTCGAGTGCAGATGTAGTAGCGTCAGACGAAAAAGAAAAGTCTTTGAGCATGACTATAAACGACACAAACACCGATGTTCGGCGTATTTTAGACACACTTGCCGACAGCAAAATTAGCATAGAGTCTATGGGCGTACACAAACCAACACTCGACGACGTGTTCCTTTCTATAACCGGTAAACAAACAAAAACAACACCCACCGAAGAAGAGGAGCAATAAAATGGCCGTAGAACTTGTCTTTCAGAAAAAGTCAAAAATGCTCTCAAACATTACTGACTCTATGATAATGATAAAGCGTAGCAGTACGCATATAATTCGTAATACCGACCAGCTACTGGGAGCCTTTTTTCAGCCAATTATGTTTTTGGTGTTGTTTTCGGCCGTTTTTGGTGGAGCCGTGTCGTTGGCGCTGCCCGAAGGCGTTAGCTACCTTAGCTTTTTAATGGCTGGTATTATTGTGCAGACGGTCGCCTTTGGGTCTACCACCACCGCCATAGCTATATGTAACGACTTACAAAAAGGTATTGTTGACCGGTTTCGTTCGTTACCTATGAGCAACTTAGCCGTACTAAATGGACATGTAATATCTGATGTGTTCCGAAACTCAATATCAACAGTGGTTATGTTGCTGGCTGGCCTAGTTATGGGGTTTCGAAGCCAGGCAAGTTTTACCGACTGGCTGATGATTGCAGGCATACTGTTGCTGTTTACGTTAGCGTTTTCATGGCTAGCTGCAATTATAGGCGTTATGGCAAAAAGCGTTGAGGCTGTACAATGGCTAACGTTTATAATTGTCTTCCCCTTAACCTTCGCTTCAACCGCCTTTGTGCCAGCCGAAGGCATGAACACCTATCTAAGGGCATTTGCCGAAAACCAACCTATAACTCAAGTTGTTGAAGCCGTTCGTGCGCTCATGCTAGGGCAACCTATCGGTAACTACGGCTGGCTAGCAGTTGGTTGGTCGCTACTAATTCTTGTTATTGCCGTTCCGACTGCTACCTACCTCTTCAACCGTAAGTCTAACTAAGAAGTAAAACTATGAGAACATTTCTAAGAGTTGCGGCTCAGCGCTAATTGCATGCATAAAATCGGGTGTGATAGCATAAGATTTATCACCGATATACAGAACGCGATAGCCTTCAACTTTCCCTGCAAGCTGTGCTGATACTGTATACGGAATTCTATAGTCTCCCAATACGCTTGCTGCCTGAACCGCATATGGCTCCAGCTCTTCACTTCCAGGCCTTTCAGACTGATTTATGACAGCTCTGCTTAATTTCTGAGCCAAGTGCACGAGCTCGTGCATTGACTTCGAAGGATCAGATTCTGGCGTTGTATACCCATTCACATTGTAAATTATTGTTGGCCTTGTTAGGACACGAGCCCCCGATACGGGCAGCACAGCACTTCCAGTACTCGTACTTGCGCGACCGTGTCCCTTTCCACTTGAAGTAATGATATGTTTTATAGGATTTTCGTCATCCAGTAGCGAATCGAGTTCTTTTATATCAGTACCCTGCGCCCTAATAGAATCTCTTTGAAGGGGGTGCAATAGTTGAGACCGATACACTAGTCGCTGCCTGTTAGTTAATGCAACAACTGCTATGTTGTGTTCTGGAACAACAATCTCGCCAGTAGACCAGCGTTGTTCACTTTGCGGGAATACATATGAATCTCTGTCTAAAACGAAGTCCAGTACGGAAGGAGCAATGTCGAGAGAATGAAATTTATCAATAGATGCCTTCATAGCGCCCCTGTCAACATAATCCCATAGTTCATTCATTTGTAATTCAGCAATTTTTGAAGCATGCATATTAGTAAATATTATATACTATTTCTATATGTTTTTCAATGTTAAAGAATTCGTGCTTCGCATCTCCTCAGAAAAGCGTCTGATTGATTGTAGATTAACGCTGAGTGCGTTTGTATTGTTCAAACACATATGAAGTATCTGCCTCATATACTCGGTCAGAACTGCTCGTTAGCTCAAAGCCCGATAAATCTGCTGGGTAGAAAGTATCGCAACCGTACGTATGATCAATACGAGTAATATATAGTTCGTCTGCGAAGTCTAATGTCGCTTTGTACAAAGAGGCGCCACCAATAACCCACAGGTCGCCTTCTAGTGAACTAAATAGTTCTTGTAAGTCATGCACTACTTGTCCCTTTTCTACAGCAAAGTCTCTGTGGCTCCACACATAGGTAAAGTTTGCTATAGGTCTGCCTATTACTTCATGTGTTCTAGACGCCACCAAAATTCTGCTACCAAATTTTTTAATGTTTTCACGAAAATAGTCCATATCACCTTGTAATTCCCACGGGGTTTCCCCATCTCTTGCGATACCATTCTCTGCGTCAACCGCCACAATCTGACGAATCATTATTGCAGCTCCTTGTGCATATGGCGAAGTTGCGCAATAAAGTAAAACGAACCAGTTATCAATAATCTGCTTGAAGTTTTAAGTGCGTCTGCGTAGGCGGTTTCGGCATTTTGATCAACCTCAGCCTGTAGCCCGAAATCTGCAAATATTTTTGCAACAGTAGACGGATCTTGTGACTTGATTGGCATGTCTTGATCATGCTCAAATCGAGTAATAATGACTCTTTTTGCAATACTAGCGAGTAGTGGGGCTATGTCTTTAGCTTCTTTACCCTCCTTAAGTGCGAGGAGTACTGTGGTCTTTGCGTCACCATACTCGGCCACATAACTACCTACCAAGGCTCGCATTTTTTGGGCATTGTGCGCTCCGTCTAGAATAACCGTGCTCGTTCCTACACGCATAGTTTGCATACGGGCGGGCACTTGTAGTTCCATACTGTCTAGGTACTTTTGCATTGACAGTTCATCTATGCCGTCCCGTTGCACAAGATATTTGTAAGCCGCAAATGCAAGTAGCCAGTTACGCTTTTGATACTCTGGCATGTAAGGCGCAAAGTCTGCCTTGAACACACCGCACAACATATCTTGCTGAAATGTAAGTAATTCTGCGTCCTCTTGCTGAGAAACATAGTACCGAACCACTTGCATTATTTCTGGGTCCTGATCATACATAAGTACTACGTTACCTTCGTGAATAATGCCGGCTTTTTGATGCGCAATAGCACCAAGGGTGTCACCCAAAATATGCATGTGGTCAAAACCAATGTCAGTTATAATGCAAAGCTTGTCTTGCCTGGCAACAACATTGGTTGCGTCATGCAACCCACCAAGGCCAGTTTCGATTACGGCATAGTCTACTTTTTCTTTGGCAAATACCCAATACGCAAAGCTAATCATAAATTCAAACCAGCTTGGTTCATACGTCGAACTCACAACCTCGTCTATGAACTGCCCCATGTAGCTACAGAATAGTTCTTCAGCGATTGGGCTACCGTTTATTTGTACCCTCTCGGTCAAAGAGTCTATGTGGGGCGACACCGTTAGTCCGACCTTGAGGCCAGATTTTTGCAACAATGTCTCAATGAAGTACGCAGTAGACGTTTTGCCACTCGTACCGGCAATATGCACAATTCGTATTTTTTCCTGCGGGTTTCCTAAAGCATTCAGCAATTGCTTTGTGCGTTTTGCTGTAACATCCTTGCCAGTTGTTTCTGCGGCAACGACAAAATATGGCTGCAAAGCACGCTCAACATCTTTCATTGACTGTAATTTCATGGTTTAACCATATCATAATATCTTGCTCAATCTATCTACACGTAATAACTCACCACCTTTGCAACACTAGTTGAACTCAAAAAGGTAGGCGTCCTACACTGTTAAGACCATTACATCTAACAGAAAGGAGCCTACCATGGCTTATTCTATCAACCCTAACCTCCCTAAAGCGAGAGCAATTGCTATGCAAATGCTTGTTCGCGAGGGCTTACCGCTGCAAACGGTAGCTAACCGTTGCGGCGTGAGCCGCACTACCATCTGGCGCTGGAAGCGGAAATGGGACAAACTCAACGAAAATATTGAGCTTAGGAATTACTACCGACCGAGTCGAGCCACAGGCAAAGTGTTCCGCCTTGCTGCCTGCATCTGGAATATACCGACACTGGTGTCTCGACCGTACACCAGCCCTCATGCCGTAGCCGAGCATATTGTTACTCGTGTACTTGAGCTACGCTCCACACTCAGGCGCTGTGCAAGTAAACCAACACCGATTGCCGCAAGACTTGCGAAAACCACAGCTCCACTAACCAAATTTACCGGAGCGCGTTCTTCATCATCAGGTGCTACAAGATTTGCACTAGACTCTATGACATCTTGCGTAACCAGTCCGAGTAAGTAGACCATGACCACTGTGAGGCCCGTAACGATACCCTGGTCAGCGGTATTACGTGGTAGTAGTGAAGGCTGGAACGAACGAGGTATGGCAGCAGTTGCCAACATCAATGCAATCTCTTGAGTACGGTGGCGTTTTGATATTGGCTGTTCTGTCATGCCAGGCTCCCGTTGAATTATTTACTTATTGTATGTATGATGCAGGGCAAAAGTATCTTACGTATATGCATATAGTATTCCATAATTTGCAAGCGAAGCATATAGTATGACTTGTAGATTTACTTCTCTAGGCCTAAAGCGTATAGTATTACATAATATTTAACGTAAAGAATCGAAGGTCATGGCTTTACAAAAACTTAATCCACATCAAGAAAAATCACTCATTATTGCCACTGTCTTAGCCCTCTTTGTTTCGGTGTGGTTTCTGCAAAATTACATTATGCTGATTCTTCTTTCTGCCGTAGTGGTTGTGCTGTTTAACCCCATTTACCATTGGCTTCTTTCAAAAGGTCGAGGGCCAGGTTCTGCAGCAAGCTTAACTTTTTTTATATCGGTACTTTGTGTAATTATCCCGCTTATTTTTGTCAGCGCCATTACTGTTTTGCAGGTACAAAATCTCGTTAACACAGTTTCAAGTGGGTCCTATAACCAGAATATGAATGAATTTGTAGATGGAGTTGTCAGCTTCGTAAACAACGGCTTAGAAACACTAGGGCTTTCTTATAGATTAACTATAGAGTCTATCACTCAAGCAGTAGCATCTGGATTGGAGAATTTTGGTAAAGTACTGGTTGACGGACTATTCTCTTCTATATCTGGCTTCTTTGGACTTATCACCACTTCAATAATTTTTATTTACGTTTTTATTGCCATGACAGTAAAGCAAGGTACTATTCTTAACACAATCAAGAAACTAAACCCTCTTGGAGACGAAATCGGTACATTGTACTTACAGCGTATTCATGCGATGACCAAAGCAACCGTACGAGGTCAGTTCATCATAGCCATGTGTCAGGGCTTGGCGAGCGCTACGGTGCTTGCACTGGTTGGGATGGATGACTTGTTTTTCTTCTTCTTAATGCTACTGACAGTCATGTCCATCGTGCCCCTCGGCGCAGGCATAATTACAATTCCTATTGGTGTTGTTATGATACTGATGGGTAATGTTTGGCAGGGCGTCGCAGTAATTGCCAATCATTTAATTATTGTTACGAATATAGACAACGTCTTGCGTCCAATGCTTGTCCCGCCCGAAGCTAGGCTGAACTCAGCTCTCATGATATTGGCCGTCTTTGCGGGACTTGGTATATTTGGGTTCTTTGGCATAGTACTGGGGCCCGTTTTGATGATTATACTCGTTACTACACTTCAGGTATATCTTGAGGTTTTCAAGAGTACGCAGTCTATTGAACACATAACACCAAAAGAAAAAAAGACAATTACTCGTCGGCTTAAAGCAATGTTCAGCCACCCTAAAAAGTCTGCTGCGTAAGAAAAATCGTATCTATAAAATAAGACCCAACAAGATACTGGGTCTTATTTTATAGATCGCAATGAAGGCTAAATGCCTAAGATCTGAGCTATAGGCACTTTCGTGGTGGTTTTGGGGCTTCCGTTCGGCCATAAAGGTACCAATAACTAGCCGCATTTGGTGTGCCGCAGGCATGCCTCTATGTAGCTTGAGTTTGGTTCTAAGTTGGCTGTTAATACCACCCTCAACATGGTTGGTTGTCGCACAAAGTTCTGGGTTTGGTTGGTAGCTGGAAACTAGTAAGTCGTCAGTTAGTTTAGCCAGCTGGCGATAGGCGCTTCTGAGTCGTTCGTGGGTATAACGCCAGCTTCTTTTTCTGGGTTCCGGGTCTTGCTTTACGGTTCGTTCGTTAACATACTTCTGGTGTTTTCGGTACCAATGTTTGAGCTGACGCTTCCAACGTCGTGCTTGTCTTTTTGTTCTCACACGTAGTAGGTTCCTAGTGAGTTGTAGGAGTTCTTGGCCAGCTACAGATTCAGGGCGAAGCGTCAGCTTTGTCTTAACATTGAGCCAGGCATGGAACCGACAGCGCTGTATGGTTACATCTGGCCAACAGATGGACAAGGCCTTGAGCAGGCCTTTCTGGCCGTCACAGACAACGTAGCTTGGTTGTGGCAGTAGTCGGAACAGTTCAGTCCAATACTGACTATTTTCCCGTGGTACCCACAGCCACGCAATAACGTACTCGGTAGTTCTAGCAATAAGGCAAACCATACCACCAACACGTATAC
>JBATPG010000018.1:0-8670 GCA_049291335.1 Saccharimonadales bacterium (SeqCode)
CCCATGTCTACGGCGACGCAACAGATTATGAACTACTGGATGAACTTGGCATCGGTAAGGCAGAGTTAGTAGTTAGCATTTTGCCCGGCCGCACCACCAACCTTGAACTACTCAAATACTACTTGCAACATAACCCAGACGGCATATTTATTTGCCATGCCACAGACTATGACGGCGCGGCAGACCTATATGAACATGGCGCATCGTATGTAATGCTACCTCATTTTATTGGTAGCGAAAAAATGAGTGCTTTTATACGTAAAAATGGTAGCGACAAAAATGCATTTGAAGCATACCGCAAAAACCACATCATGTCTCTCGGCAAAGCAGCTATAATGTAACCTTATTTCAGTTGAAGTGGCATAATAAAATGAGCCATGACAATTTTTGACAGTGGGCCACGAAGTTCTTCTTCAGTAAAGAGCATTGCAGGTCTGCCATCTCGGTCCAGAGTATAGCCAGAATGAATTGCGCCACACTCTACACTCGCTGCTAGAACTTCTAACCCCAGAAAGGTGCGCTTTTTGCTGGCTAGTGGCCCAATGCAGTTGCTAACTCTACTCTTTAGCATGTCCAATGTATCATAAATATTTGCAACGTTTTTGGTACTGTTGTGGCCGAGATAAAAAGCGTGCGAGAAACCCTCACTAGAACCAAGCACAGCTTGTGTTGATGGTTCAACATAGTTACCTATTCGCCTTCTGCCTAGTGGGGCTAGATCAGAAATCTCAGATGCCCCGCAGGAACCAGCTATTGGGCATGTTTCACATAGGCTTGCATTCATCTTAGAACCCATACTGCTATATTAAAAACTGTGTCTATTTCGCTTTTGCTTTTAGCTTGTTGACGCGTATGGATGCGGCAATTGACGAGCCAATTATGCCAATGCCTGCTAGGCCGGGAATAAGTTCTGGTATATGGTACAGTGCGCTAATAAGCATTATGACTGCCAGCACAAATACCGTGTAGTGCGCGCCGTGCTCGAGGTACGCGAAGTTTTTAAGCGTGCCACGACGGACCATAAAAACAGTCATTGACCGAACCCAAATTGCTCCAACGCCTAGGCCTATAGCAATCAAGACAACATTATTCGTGATTGCAAACGAACCGATAACACCGTCAAAGCTAAAGCTTGCATCTAGCACTTCGAGGTACATAAAGCTTATAAAAGCCGCCATACCTGTCTGTTTTACACCTTTAGCAAGACTTTTAGCATTAATGCCCTGGTACTTTTCCATCCATTGAATGAGCCCATGTATAACTAAGTAGGTTAATGTGCCCAGCCCACCAGCAATGAGTGTTTGCTTGGCATGAGAATTTATCGGTAATAAGGCCAAGCCAAAGAGTAATACGGTAGTAACTACAGAAGGCCATGCCCAGTGGCTCAGCTTCTTCATGTGTGATTCTATACGCTGTATCCACATGGTGTCGCGCTCGTCGCTAAAGAAAAAGTGAAACGCAAGCATAAGCAAAAACGCACCACCAAAAGCCGAGATTGTTGGGTGGGCGTCTTTAAGATAGTGCGCATATTGTTCTGGGTCATTAAGCGCTAGGTCCAGCACCGTGCGCCACGGTAAGTCTGCCGTAATCGCAACTATGAGAATCGGGAATATGACACGCATGCCAATCACTGCAATCAAAATGCCTACCGTTAAGAAAATGGTTTGCCAAAATTTGCTCATTCGCTCAAGAATCTTGGCGTTTATGATTGCGTTATCAAAGCTAAAAGTCATTTCAACTATAATCAAAACAATTATAATAAAAAGAGCGTTCCAGCCCATGCCCAAAGCCACGCCAATAAGTGAGGCTACGGTGGCTGCAACAGAAAATCCAAAAATTCTAAATGGTGAGTGCGGGGCTAAGTGCTTTTTCATATCTCAACTAGTATACCGTATGTGTTTAGCACCGCATAGGCTTCTTACAAGATTTTTTATTAGAACCATTTTTTACGGTGAAACACAGCTACAGCAATAGAAATCAGCACAGCTATAATTGCCAACACACCGTAGAACGCCATAGAGTCGTTGGCAAATGGCACAGGCACGTTCATACCCCACAGCCCACCAACAATCGTTGGTATGGTCAAGAAAATTGCAATAGATGTAAGTCGTTTAAACGTGTTGTTTAGGTTGGTTGTAGCAATGGCGTCATAAGCCTGTCGCATGTTGACGAGTGTGCGTAGCCTGCCCTGCACCTGGGTTATAAGCTCGTCGGTACTGCGTTCAATGTCTTCTATGTAGTCTTTGTCTTCTTCGTATAAACGCAAATATTTACCGCTCAGTAAAGAGTTAAACAGTAGGGCCTGTGGCTGGAGCGCCGACAAAAACTCGTTCAAGTCTTCTTCGAGCTCAATTATGCCTACAAACTCACGCGTGGTTAGCTGTGACTGGCGCATTTTGGCGCGCAGCTGCAGTATGCGTCTGGCAATCTTTGTCATTTGTTGGCTATAGCTTGCGTTAATACCTGTTAATATTTGCAGTACCGTCTTGGTTTTTTGAGTTGTCACAAACTCTGCACGGTCGTGGGTCAGATGGTCAAGGATTTTAGTTTCTACGCGGCCAATCGTAAATAAATAGTCACTTGTGTAGGCAAGCAACAGCGGCTCGGTAGCAATTTCTTTGCCTTCTGGGTAACAGTACCGAGTAAAGATGTAAACTACACCATCTTCTACGTCAACTCGGGGTGCTTCGTACATATCTACGGCGTCATCCAAAATATCACGGTCCAGGCCGTACTGCTCGGTGAGTTGGTCCAGCTCTTGCGCTGTCGGTTCAGAAACAACAATCCATGACCCAGGTCGTGGCTCGCTGAGCTGTTGTAGCGCGCGTTCTCTGGCTCGGCTGTAATACACAGTAATCATATGGTGCTCCTAAAGTTAGCGGCGTTATTTATCTAAAGTGTATCAGAAACAGCTTACCGAAGCACAATCGGAACAAGAACGTTTGTGCTTTTTTTATATGCTTGCCAACCTTTTTTTGTTGCCAGTCGCTCTTCTGCGAGTGGCACTCCTGAAATATACACAATGACGTATGTAATAAGTACCGCACCAAGTAGCCCAACCCAGCCGTACGGAGTACCAAGCGACACTATTGCCAGCCCCCACCACTGGGCAAGTTCGCCAAAATACTGCGGATGACGAGAATACCTACGCAACCCGGTAGCGCAAATTTCTGGTCTCCTGTTTGTAGAAAGTTTTTTAAACTGCGCTAACTGGTGGTCTGCTACCACCTCCACAACAAACCCTGCTACCCATAGTAAAAGACCGAACACACTCAAAAAGCCAAAGGTCGCCCCATGAATAGTGTTTATATGAATAATTGGCACGGTAACTATGGTAATTAGCACCGCTTGCACTAGATATATGCGAAAAAATACGTTTCGTGGTGTCTGGTTTTTCCAGGAGGCAATGAGCTTTGTATAACGCGGGTCTTGTTTATTTGTGCCGCGTTGCCTTAGCAGTATCATGGTGCCTAAACGAACGCCCCAGAGTACTCCAGCAAACGTTACTAACCATTGTAGTATGCCGGTTGGCCCCTGGTGCAAAAACAGACTTGTAACCGCTATAACGGCACCGGCATAGCCCCATGCTACATCAATCCCGTCCCATCGCTTGCGCCGCACACCCACCATAAATGCTAGTAGCACCACAACTAAAGCCATGGCGAAACAAGCCAGTACTACGCCTATAACCTTCGTAAACATACCCGCCCAAAGCAGTGCCCATATGGCTGCCATTGAAAACACGAGCATAAAAATAGCAAATATACGTGTTGCGTGTTGTTTTTGAGGCATATACGCAGTATATACTACCTGCACAGTTGCGCATAACAGGGGTAGAATGCTTGCTGCTATTGACAAATGAGCATTTATTTGGTATTATACTATTATGAACTCGTTTCAGGTGGAACAAGGTTCGGGCAAGCCAGTAAAAAGTCGGCGACTTTCTCGCACATTGACTCGGCTTAGCCTGCTCTCTACGGCGCTTATTGGTGCGGTACTAATTGTGCTGATAAACGGTAGTAGCTTAACTAGCTTTGCCCAAAGTTTACCAAAACCTAAGCAGGTTTTAGGCATCTCTTCTCAAAATACATTTTGTGAAGGCGCACCCTACCAAAAGCCCAGTGCTGTTGCACTAGGAGCTTTCGGTCCTGGCTTACAGTTTAGCCAGGCCGAACCACAGTTTTACAGTCTATACGGATCTACACTTGACGAGCTTCGCAGTACTATAACTAATTGTGAAGTCAGAAAGCAATCTGGTAACTACCATGCACTTACAACATATACCCTTAACTGGCAGTACGACACACAGGCCAGTGCTGGGCAGTGCACGCTACAAAACGTAAAAATTGGTCTTGCGACCAATCAGTTCTTGCCTCGGCTCGCAGAGAACCAGTCGCTTTCTACTAAAGACCGTGCTGACTGGGATGTCTATTATGCAAATCTAGTGAGCCACGAAGAGGAACATTTGGCACTCAATAAACAATACGCAGCCGATCTGTACGCCGCCCTTACAACCATATCAGCCCCCTGCTCTAGCATAGAAACACATGCAAGCACGGCTACCAGTACCTATGTGCAGTTACTTAATGCTGCAAACGAATTACTGGACAGCAAAACAAACCACGGTGCCGACACCGGCGCGGTACTATAAAACGACTTAGCTTGCTTTGGATCGTAAGTCTTGACCTATTGAACCAACAGTAGCTGTGGCGCTCTCAAACGCACCCCCGTCATACTCTAAAGCTTCTAGCACCCTGGGAAGAGCTTCTTCTATAAGAGCTTTACAAGGGCCAATCTGTGTTCGGACGTGATATGTATGACGATTCAAAATTGCCACTTCTCCCATGGCTCGCACTGTTACCGATTCGTAGCCATAATGACCCGTTTCGCTGACGCTAATCAACGGGTTCAACTCTCTAGCAAGCTGAGCTGGAAAAGTAGAAATAGCATGTACTTCTTTTTTGGTTTTGCCTGTTGATGAGTGTTGCCCACCGAATTGTAAGCCGCCCATTTCAGATTGCTCTATGCCATCACCTTTTATTGGTTCGGGCACATACCCTGACATACGACTTATACATAATGCCGCTGCCCCCTGTTGTGGCACCCAAAGCATGTCGGTATCGGGCATACTGTTTTGGGTACCGCTTGTAGCTTCAGGGAATTGGCTCAGGTTTAACTGCAGAACATCTCCGAGCCAGCTCGTAAGTGCTCGTACCCCATCACCCCTGAAACCTCTTTTAGAACTCGTTGGGTACTCAGGAAGCCACAAACCCGTACTTGCTTGAACGACTCGATCGTTAAGATATAGACTCATGTGCAAACTCCCGTTTAGCTTTCCGCTCATCATAAGCCAAGCTGTGCTGGGTTGCAACCATAAGCACAATGGTTAGGTTGGTTATAGGTTAGCGTTTGCGTTTTTTGGCGTCTAGTTCGCGCTTGCGAAGACGTAGGTTCTTTGGAGTGACCTCTAGCAGCTCGTCGTTTTCAATAAAGTCTAAACACTGTTCCAGGCTAAAAATAGTTGGAGGCGTTAACTGTACCACACCGTCAGAAGAAGAAGAACGCATGTTGGTAAGGTGCTTGGTTTTACAAACGTTGATTTCCATGTCTTCTTGGCGAGTGTTTAGGCCAATTATTTGCCCAGCGTAGACTTGTTCGGCAGGGCCAATAAAGGTTGTGCCACGGGCCTCTGCGTTTTGCAGTGCATATGGTGTTGTGATGCCTTGTTCAAAGCTAATAAGTACACCGCTACGCAGTTGTTGCAGTGCTGCACCAATTGGTGCATAGCCAGTTACGAGGCTGTTAATAACAATGGTGCCTTTAGTGTTGGTTAGCAAAATGTTGCGCATACCAAGCGCAGCGCGGGTTGGCATTTCGTAAATAAGCTTTGTTACACCTTTAGGGCTCGCAAATTGCTCTTTTAGAGTGGCGCGGCGCTGGCCTAGCTCCATTTGCACAGCACCGACATGCTCTGCTGGCACTTCGATAATAACTTCTTCTATAGGTTCAACTTCGGCACCATCTTCGATGTGTGTCACAACCTGTGGGCGACCAACTTCAAACTCGTAGCCTTCACGACGCATCGTTTCGATTAAAACACCAAGGTGCAGTTCGCCTCGGCCAGCGACCGTAAAGCCTATGCCGTTGTCTTCTACCTGCAAGCCAACGTTTGTTTCGAGTTCTTTTTGTAAACGTTCACTAATTTGGCGGGAAGTGTTAAATTCGCCTTCTTTGCCCTTGAACGGTGAAGTGTTAGGACCAAGGTAAATGCGTAGGGTTGGGGCCTCAACTTCAATAGTAGGTAGTGCGTCTGGGTGCTCTGCGTCGGTAATGGTTTCACCAATTTGCGCCGAGCTAACGCCCGTTAACTGCACGATGTCGCCGGCGACACCTTCGTCTACTTCGTACTTGCTAACGCCTTGGCTCATAAAGACCAGTTCTATGCGGCCTTTTTCAAATGTGCCGTCTTTTTTGCAAAGTGCTACTGGTGTACCAGCCTTAACACTACCACGAGTGATTCGCCCAATGGCGTACTTGCCCTTGTAGTTGTCCCAGGCCAGTGCAGTTACCAGCATTTGGAAAGGCATGTCGCGTTCTACGCTTGGTGCGGGAATTTTAGCCATAATTGCTTCAAAAATTGGGTCGAGGTCGGCGTCGGCCTCGGGTGCGGTTGGTGGTGTTTCCCATGATTTGCCTTCGCGGCCAATTGCGTAGTACACCGGGTAATGCAGTTGGCTTTCGTGTACGGCAAGCTCTAGGAACAAGTCTGCTAGTTCGTCTTCTACCTCGGCAATTCGAGCGCCAGGCTTGTCGATTTTGTTGATTATAACGATTGGCGTTAGTTCGCCTTCAAGTGCGCGTTCTAGCACAAACTTGGTTTGTGGCATCGGGCCTTCTTGGGCATCTACAATTAGTAAACAGCCGTCGGCAAGGTTAAGCGTGCGCTCTACCTCACCACTAAAGTCGGCGTGACCGGGGGTGTCGATAATGTTAATACGGTAGTCACCGTGTTGTACGGCCGTAACTTTGGCAGTAATGGTTATACCACGCTCTTTTTCTTGGTCGCCACTGTCCATAATAAGGTCTTGGCTCATTTCGGCTTGGTTGTCGCGGAAGGTGTGAGACTGCTTTAATAATCCATCAACAAGAGTAGTCTTGCCGTGGTCAACGTGCGCAATAATTGCTATGTTTCGAATTTTGGTTGGGTCTTGTGCCATAAAAATAGCGCCTATTATCTAGCGCCCTGTCTTTCAGATATGTATTATAACAGATACGCCGTTATTTACCTACTGCTCATCGACGGTAATTGACGGTATAGTTGCGTGTGTACGACAATTCCTCCTAGACTAGTGTCGTGGTTTGGTGCAATAATCCGTACAACGGCGGGATTATACTCGCCAGTGAAATCAATCATGTCTCCGTTTGGTTTCTCGAGTCGCATTCTTAGCTCTTCTCCAACGATTACTGCACTCTCCACTACGCCCGTGTACTGTAGCTTCGGCACTCCCAAGTCTATGTAATTGCCACCACCTCTACGCGGCCAAGATGTAGCTTCAGCGATATCGTCGGCCATTAAGGCTAGATCTGACCATGCACCTAGTCCTTTATATATCGAAGATTCTCTTTGGCGGAATCTTCGAGGATACAGCTCCCTGCTTGCTTCGGCGAGTACCGTACCGCCAATGAGGCTGGGCAACTGGCTCTCTAATGCTTCCTGTAGCTGCTCGTTAACCAGTCCAGGACTGTCGCCCCAACGTACCTCAAGGTATATATCACGTAAATGATCTGAGAGGTCTGAATTATGAAGAGATCTTTTATCCTTGATCGATATCATTTAGTTATTATTTACCTTTATTCAAGTTATGTCAAAAAACTTAGGCGGAGTTATTCGTCGAGATTTTATCATAACGCTTGGCCCAGAAAGCACAATACTGCTTTCGCCTGCTATAGACTAGCTGATTTTATCTTTCAAAACGTAGTTGAGTGTGAATTGCCGCATTGGCGGGCATGCCAGTTTCATCTGGAACAATCACTCGTGCCACTGCCACACAACCTACACCACCCAGAATATTTTTTTCACGCTCAATTCGGATTCGTAATTCATCGTTAACGATTAATGCATCTGTTACTCTGCCCGTAAAGCTCGAGACAGGCGAGCCAATATAGGGCTGTACGTAGGGTCCGCTACCATCGTCGCGTTGCGAACCGAACTCCGCTCTTGCTATATCGTCGGCCCCAAGAGCAACATCGCCCCATGCTGCTATTTGTGAGTATATTGATGATTCGCGCACTAGTTGAAACCACTTGCGAGGATATATATCACTGTCTGCTCTGGCAAGGACCAGCCCGCCTAAAAAAGTTGGCAGCTGGCGACTGAGCCCTTCTGTAAGTCTTTCGTTTATGTCACCGCGTATATCTGATGTGTGTATTCTTCGATATATATCAAGTAAGTGACTTGATACTGTTGAATCACGCCTAAAATCGGGTGCTTTGCTCATTATGTATACTATACTCTTTTATAGTGCTTGTGTCAATGTATAGACCCTAGATTCTAGCCCGAATCGCAACACTACCACTTCGCCTTAAACATCTGTTCTGGAGTTTTGTAGCTGAGTCGTTTCCTTGGTCTAGTATTGAGCTGTTTAACGGCTGCGTCAATATCTTCCTGGG
>JBATPG010000019.1:0-2285 GCA_049291335.1 Saccharimonadales bacterium (SeqCode)
GAGCTTAAAATTCAGCCCCATATCGTTTTTACCCTTTAGTAATTACTAGGGTATGTCTTTATTGTAACATAAACATGAGCTTAATGTCAAGAGCCAACAGCGTGCGGGTACTGAGTTATACACACTTTTAAAAAACGTCGCATTTTTTGTAACAAAATTCATAGCTTGCTCTAAGCGTAAGCGCGCATGATGTATACGGAAAGGTAGGAAAGTACATGAAATACAGAATGATAGTTAGCAAAATTAAAGCCATGGCGGGCGCAAGAGAAGACGAGTCTCAAGATGCCCTAGAACTAGTAGTAGAGAACATTGCAGCCAATTTGACAGATGTTTCTAGGCGTAGCTTTGCCGCGCAGCTACCAGACGAGCTACAAAGTGCTGCGCAAATGGTACCAACAATTACCCATATAGACGAAGATATAATTGACCAGTTAATGGACCTCGAAGACATAGACGAGTCACGGGCCAGAAAACACGTTCGGGCTGCCTGGCAGGCGCTATGCGAACTGTTTGAAACCGAAGAAGTAGACGAAATAACCTCTCAAATGCCACACAAGGTTAAGCACTCTTTTGGGCTTAACTCGGCCTATGCTGGCAGTGATGAATAGCACTGATATATTTGTACAATACAGTTAAACTGAATTCTAGGAGGGTACTACATGTCACTAAGCGAAAAATTTAGACATCATTCTAAGCGGACGAGTAAAACTCGCAGTCTCCTACACAAACACGATGGCCACAAAATGGCATCGGTTGTTAATCACGTTCATCACGAACGGCTTCAGGGATCCGACCCTGGGTTGCACTATAAGCCTCAGGGCAATACCACTTAGTAACTAGTAACTTTTGAAGAAGCCCGTCACTTGGACGGGCTTCTTCATTTATAAAAGGTACAGAGATTACTAGGGTATATTCTGCGGCCATGCTCGAAGTAAACTTCTGCGCGTGGCCTTGAATAGCAAACCCGCTCATTTCATTCGCACGGGTTTGCACCCCTAGTATCTTGCAATAATAAAACACCTAGACTAAAGCCTAGGTGTTTTATTATGGTGGAGATACAGGGATTCAAACCCTGGACCTCGGCGCTGCCAGCGCCGCGCTCTAATCAGCTGAGCTATATCCCCTCGTCGGAACTTACGGCTAAGTTTCGTTTTGGCGTTCGCCAAAAGCTTCAACCTTTGCCTATGTTCCTCCTCTCAAAATCCCAAACAGTCGACTTCGCTTCTTGGTTTGGTATTTTGTAATTAGAAGGATGCATTTGAGCAAAATTAGTGTAGCATCGTGAGAATAAAATTACCACCTTAGAAACAAGGTTTTATGGGGTATACTATGCTTATGTATAAATCGATTCGTTCATTTTTTGCCGCACTTGGCAGGCTGTATTCTTGGAGCTTTGCCGCGACTATTCTTAAGGCGTACCATACGCATAACAACAACCCTTTTAAGCTCTTGGGGTGGTTCTGGCAGTCAAACACGTTTATAGCGCGCGGAAAGTTAGGTGCAAGAGATCAGTCAAGCATAGTGTTATTGCTACTTGTAGCGATGGCTCAAATTGGTCTAGGTGTGTGGATGCTAGTACAGTGGGCTCGTTTTGGCAGTGCAGGGTACCTGCCATTTGGCATAGCCTTGCTCTTGTCGTATCCTCTTGTGCAAATACACTTGGTGGCGCTAATTGGGGCGGTTGTATGGGTGGCAAAAGAGGTTGCCAACCCCAAAAAAGCAGTTAAAAACATTCTAGCGTTGTGGATGGAACGCCATGTAGTTAAACTTCGTAAAAAGCACCACTTCAAGGTGGTTGCTGTTGCGGGTTCGGTCGGTAAAACAAGTACAAAGCTTGCCATTGCAGAACTACTTGGCCAGTCTTTGCGCGTGCGTTACCAAAAAGGTAACTACAACGACAGGCTAACTGTACCACTTGTTTTCTTTGGGCAGTCTCAGCCAAGTATATATAACTTGTTTGCCTGGTTCAGGCTTGTTGGCGAACAGTCTGCACTGGTGCACCAACCATATGACTACGATGTCGTAGTGGTAGAAATAGGCTCAGATGGCCCCGGCCAAATTAAACAATTTGCCTACCTTAAGCCAGACCTTACCGTGTTGACTGCGGTTACCCCAGAGCACATGGCATATTTTGGCACTATCGACGCCGTTGCTAAAGAAGAACTCACAGTCTTTGCATTTAGCAAGCAGGTACTAGTAAACGCCGACGACATTCCAGGCAAGTATTTGGCAGGAAAAAAATTTCTTGAATATAGTCTAACTACAAACGTTGCGCACAATTATTT